>JACPDI010000004.1:0-20413 GCA_016184105.1 Acidobacteriota bacterium | reverse complement strand
GCCGGAGGCGCCGCGCAGCGTGGCGGCCGGCGCGGCGGTGGTCTGCTTCAGCGGCGACAAGCTGCTCGGCGGCCCGCAGGCCGGCTTGATTGTCGGAGGTCGCGACCTGCTCCAGCGGATCCGCAGGCACCCGCTGATGCGCGCGTTCCGGGCCGACAAGATGACCTACGCGGCGCTCGAGGCCACGCTGCAGGCGTATGCCGAGGGGCGCGCGTCCGAGGAGGTGCCGGTCGCGCGCATGATCGCCATGCCGCGCGCGCGCGTCGCCGCGCGCGCCGCGGCGCTCGCCGGCGCGCTGCGCAGCGCCGGCTATGAGGTCGCGCTGAAGGATGGCGTCTCGACGATCGGCGGCGGCAGCGCGCCCGGGTCGGAGCTGCCGACCACGCTTGTCGCCATCGCCCGCGACGGCCTCAGCGCCGGCGCGCTCGACGCACGACTGCGCGCCTCACAGCCGCCCATCGTCGCGAGGATCGAAGACGATCGGATCGTGATCGATCTCAGGACCGTGCTCCCGGCCGACGAGCCGTTGCTGCTCGGCGCGCTCAAGGCAGCTGTCTAACCGATGTTTGAGGGGTTCGGCAGGTTCGATCCACCAGAGTTCCGCCGCACCTGAATATCGCCGCGGGATCGCTGCACGAGATTCAAAACCACCTCCGGGATGGACTGAGCCAGGAGTACATTGAGAGGGAGGAATTCGACGGCCTGTGGCTTCTCTCAAAAAGAGCCCGCGCCGCCACGCTGACCCTCATGGCCTACCTGGAAAAATGCCCCCGAAAACGCCCCTAAAAGATCGTGCTGACAGACGCGAGCGCGATGTCGAGCACTCGTGTCGGGAGGATGCCGAGATAGAGGACCGCGAGCGTCGCCAGCCCAAGCGCCGCGAGGCCTGCGCGCGAAATGACGGGGATCGGCGCCGCCTCGGGCCCTTCCGTCATGAACATCATGACGACGATGCGCAGGTAGTAGAAGACGGAGATGACGCTCGTCAGCACGCCGATGATCGCGAGCCAGTAGTAGCCTTCCGACACCGCGGCGGCGAAGACGTACCACTTGCCCACGAACCCGGCCATCGGCGGCAGGCCGCCGAGCGACAGCAGGAAGATCGTCATCAGGGCCGCAATGCCGGGGCGGCGGTTCCAGAGCCCGGCGAAGTCGCGAATGTCGGCGTGCTCGCGCTCACGCGTGCCGAGCAGCGCCACCACGCCGAACGCGCCCAGGTTCGTCGCCGCATACGCCGCCAGGTAGAAGAGCACCGCCGCCTTCCCCGTCGTGTTCGCGGCGACCAGGCCCACCAGGATGTAGCCGGCGTGCGCGATGCTCGAGTAGGCGAGCATCCGCTTGATGTTGCTCTGCGCCACCCCCACCACCGTCCCGATCACCATCGTCGCCACCGAGATGATCCAGAGGAGCGGCACCCAGTCGCCGCGCATCGGCTCGAACGACGACAGGAACACGCGCAGGAACGCGGCAAACGCCGCGGCCTTCACGCCGGTGGACATGAAGGCGGTGACCACCGTGGGCGCTCCCTCGTACGCGTCGGGCGTCCACATGTGGAACGGCACCGCGGACACTTTGAACCCGAAGCCGGCGACGAGCAGCCCGACGGCCACCAGCGTGAGCACGCCGGGCTCCATCGAGCGCGCCGCCAGCTCCACGCCCACCTCATCCAGCCTCGTGCTGCCGGTGACCACGTAGGTGAACGCGATTCCGTAGAGGAAGAAGGCGGACGAGAACGAACCCAGCAGGAAATACTTGAACGCGGCTTCCGCCCCGACCGCGCTCGAGCGGCGCAGCCCGGTGAGCACGTAGACGGCCAGCGAGAGAATCTCGAGCGCCAGGAAGATGACGAGCAGGTCGGTGGCCGCCGCCATCATCATCATGCCGGCGATCGCGAAGAGCGTGAGGGCGTAGTACTCCCCTTGCGGCAGCCCTTCGCGCTCGATCGCCTGGCCCGACAGCAGGATCGTCAGGACGCCGATCCCGGCGAGCACCAGGTTGAAGAAGAGCGAGAAGTTGTCGGCGCGAATCACGCCGAAGCCGCTGGCGTCACGGCCCCACAGGAAGACCGACGCCGCGGCCGCGCCCGCCAGACCGATGATGCCCAGGCCCCCGATCGGCATGCGCTCGCCCGGCCGGCGGAACGCCTCGGCGACCATCGCGGCGCAGGCCGCGAGCGTGACGGTGAGGATCGGAATGATGGCGGCGAAGTCAGTCGACATGGTGGAAAAGGGGTCGGGAGCCTTTTTCGGCGGTCGGGTCGCTGCCGAAAAAGGCTCCCGACCCCTTTTTCAGCACCACCGCGGGCTGCCGGTTGATCACACGCTCGACCACGCGGTTCACCGACGGCTCCATCGCCCGCAGGAACGGCGCGGGCAGCAGGCCCATCAGGATCGACATGGCCACGATCGGCACGAGGATCGTCCACTCGCGCGTGGAGAGGTCCTTCATCCGCCCGTTCTCGTCCTTCGTCACCGGCCCGTAGTTGACGCGCTGGAACATCCAGAGCATGTACACGGCGGAGAGGATGACGCCGGTGGCGGCAATCGCCGCATACCGCGGATCCCAGCGCCACGCGCCGACGAGGATCAGGAACTCGCCGATGAAGCCGTTGAGCCCCGGCATCGCGATCGAGGCGAGCGTGATGATCAGGAACGCCGCCACCAGCTGCGGCGTGACCTTCTTCAGCCCGCCGAACTCCGAGATCAGCCGCGTGTGCCGCCTGTCCGAGAGCATGCCGACGATCAGGAACAGCCCGCCGGTGCTGACGCCGTGGTTCAGCATCTGGTAGACGGCCCCCTGCATCCCCTGCACGTTCATCGCGCAGATGCCGAGGACGACGAAGCCCAGGTGGCTGACGCTCGAGTAGGCCACCAGCTTCTTCATGTCCGGCTGCACCATCGCGACCAGCGCGCCGTAGACGATGCCCACCACCGCCAGCACCGCGAGGTACGGCGCGAACGCGGCGGCGACGTCCGGGAACAGCGGGAACGAGAAGCGCACCAGGCCGTACGTCCCCATCTTCAGCAGCACGCCCGCCAGGATGACCGACCCGGCCGTCGGCGCCTCCACGTGCGCGTCGGGCAGCCACGTGTGGAACGGGAACAGCGGCACCTTGATCGCGAAGGCCAGCGTGAAGGCGAGGAAGAACCAGACCGACAGGTTCCGCGGGATGTCCAGCCGGTAGAGATCCAGCAGGTTGAAGCTGTACGCCCCCGTCGCGCTGTAGTGGAGGTAGGCGAGCCCGATGATCGCGATGAGCATCAGGACGCTGCCCGCCATCGTGTACAGGATGAACTTGACGGCCGCGTAGATGCGCCGGTCGTATCCCCACACGCCGATGAGGAAATACATCGGCACCAGCATCGCGTCCCAGAAGACGTAGAACAGGAACAGGTCGAGCGACGCGAACACGCCGAGCATGCCCGTCTCGAGCGCCAGGATGAAGAAGCTGAACGCAGGCGTCCTCTTCGTCACCGAGCCCCACGACGACAGCAGCGCGATGGGCGTCAGAAAGCCGGTCAGCACGATGAGCAGCAGGCTGATCCCGTCCACGCCGAGGTGATAGGAGATCCCGAAAGCCGGGATCCACTCCCGCTTCTCGATGAACTGGAACTCGGCGCCGGCCGGCGAGGCGTCGAAGCCCGCACACAGCATCAGCGTCAGCGCAAAGACGACGAGCGACACGGCGAGCGAGAGCCAGCGCACGAGCGCGTCGCGCTCTCCCTCGCGGTCGCCGGTGACGAGCGCGACGGGCGCGCCGGCGAGCGGCAGGAAGACGATCAACGAAAGCATCGGCATGCGCCTATCACCACCACAGGTAGTAGCCCAGGATCGCGACGACCCCGAACAAGAGGGACACGGCGTAGGTCCGCATCGAGCCGCTCTGGAGGCGGCGCAGGACGGCGCTGCCGCCGCGGACCACCGCGCCGGTGCCGTTCACCGCGCCGTCGATCACGCCCGCGTCCACGCCGCGCCACAGCGCGACGGTCGAGGTCCTCTTGATCGGCTGCACGACCGCCGTGTCGTACAGTTCGTCGACGTAGTACTTGTTGAGCAGCAGCCGGTACGGTCCCGGCAGCGCCGCGGCAATCTCCTCTGCGCGATCGCGCCGCTTCAGGAAGAAGAACACCGCGATGCCGATGCCG
This sequence comes from Acidobacteriota bacterium, assembly GCA_016184105.1. NCBI lineage: Bacteria > Pseudomonadati > Acidobacteriota > Acidobacteriota bacterium. Next base: position 16,268 of record JACPDI010000004.1, on the reverse strand, counting down.
AGGAGCGCGATGGCGCTCGAGACGCCCATCAGCGCCACCTCGGTCGTGCTGCTTTCGCTTGAGGCGTCAGGGGGGTGCGTAGAAGCTTCGCCCTCGGCGCTGTGGTGCCCGGCCGCTTCCACCGCGAACGACGGCTCGAGGAACGTCTCCATGCGGTTGCTGCCGCCGAGCGCGTGCGGCACGCCGGCGTAGCCCGCCAGCACCGACCCGATGGCGAGCACGATGAGCGGCACCGCCATCGACGCCGGCGCGTCGTGCAGGTGCGCGTGCGCGTCGTGCGCCGCGTGATGCCCGGCGGCGCGCCGCTCGCCATGGAAGGTGAGAAACACGAGCCGGAACATGTAAATCGCCGTCAGCAGCGACGTGACGACGCCGACCGTCCAGAGAGTGCGGTGCCCTCCCGCAAATGTGCGGAAGAGGATTTCATCCTTGCTGAAGAACCCGGACAGCAGCGGAACGCCCGCGATGGCGAGCGCGCCGATGAGGAACGTCCAGTAGGTGATCGGCAGCGCCTTCCTGAGGCCCCCCATGTTCCGCAGGTCCTGCTCCCCCGCCAGCGCGTGGATCACCGCGCCCGACCCGAGAAACAGCAGCGCCTTGAAGAACGCGTGCGTGTAGAGATGGAAGATGCCGGCCGAGAACGCGCCGACGCCCATCGCGAGGAACATGAACCCGAGCTGCGACACCGTCGAGTACGCCAGCACCCGCTTGATGTCGTTCTGCACGAGGCCGATGGTGCCCGCCATCAGCGCCGTCGCGACGCCCACCACGGCGACCACGTCCATCGTGATCGGCGCGTGGCTGAACAGCACCGCGTTGCGCCCGATCATGTACACGCCCGCCGTCACCATCGTCGCGGCGTGGATGAGCGCGGAGACCGGCGTCGGCCCCTCCATCGCGTCGGGAAGCCACACGTACAGCGGGATCTGCGCCGACTTGCCGGTGGCGCCAAGCAACAGCAGCAGCGTCGCGAGCGTCACCGTGCCCACCGCCGCTTCCGGCGCCCACCGCGAGACGGCGGCGGCGACCTCCTGGAAGTCCAGCGTGCCGAACGTCGTGAAGATCAGCGCCATCGCGAGGATGAAGCCGAAATCGCCGATCCGGTTGACGACGAACGCCTTCTTGCCGGCGTCCGACGCGGAGTGCTTCTCGAACCAGAAGCCGATCAGCAGGTACGAGCAGAGGCCCACCCCCTCCCAGCCGACGAACATCACCGGGAAGCTCGCGCCCAGGACGAGCACGAGCATGAAGGCGGCAAACAGGTTCAGGTACGAGAAGTAGCGCGCGTACTCGGAGTCGGACTCCTCGTGCATGTATCCGATCGAGTAGAGGTGGATCAGCGACCCGATGCCCGTGACGACGAGGATCATCACGCCGCTCAGGGGATCGAGCCGCAGCGCGAAGGGGATCTGCAGGTCGCCCGACGGAATCCAGTCGTAGAGCGCCTCGGTGATGGGCCCGTGGCCGATCATCTGCCAGAAGGCCGCCGCGGACACGCCGAAGGCCAGGAACATGAGCCCCGTCGCCAGCCCGCCCGAGACGTTCTTCGGCAGCCGCCTCCCGAGCGAGGCGTTGATCACGAAGCCGAGAAGCGGAAGAAGGATGATGAGGGCTACCATTTCAGTGCCGTGAACGCGTCCGGACTGAGCGTCTCGCGGTGCCGGAACAGGGCGATGACAATCGCGAGCCCGACGGCGGCCTCCGCGGCGGCCACGGTCATCACAAAAAAGACGATGATCTGGCCGTCGAGCGCGTGCTCCACTGGTTGTATGCGCGAGACCCAGTCGCGCCCGGCCGCGACGAACATCAGGTTCACGGCGTTCAACATGATCTCGATCGAGAGCAGGATCGTGATCAGGTTGCGGCGGAGGAACACACCCGCCGTGCCGATCGAGAAGAGGATGGCCGAGAGCATGAGGTAATGGTTCAGCGTGGGCACGTCAACTCCTCGTCTCCCTCCGCGCCAGCACGACGGCGCCGACCATCGCCACCAATATCAGGACCGACGTCGCCTCGAACGCGAACGCGTGGCGCGTGTACAGCAGGCGTCCCACCTCGCGCACCGAGCGCAGCGCGGCCACGCCGTCCCCCTCGGGGAGCGCCGTCGCGCCCAGGCGGCCGAGCGCCCAGACCAGCGCGGCGACGAACACCACCGCCAGCGCCACGCCGATGCGGCGCGTGGCGAGCGTGGTCCCGAACCCGGGCAGCATCGCCTCTTCGCGCGGCACGTTCAGCAGCATGACGACGAACAGGAACAGCACCATGATCGCGCCGGCATAGACGATGATCTGCGTGACGGCGACAAACGGCGCGTCGAGCAGCACGTAGAGGCCGGAGAGGCCGCCGAACGACGCGATGAGCAGCAGCACGCTGTACATCGGGTTGCGCTGCCCGATCACGAGCAGCGAGGCTGCGACCGCCAGCCCCCCGAACACGTAGAAGAGGATGAGATCCATCACAAATTGAAATAAATCACGACCGCCGCCGTGCCGAGGATGTTCAGCACCGCCAGCGGCAGCAGCCACTTCCACCCGAAGGCCATCAACTGGTCGTACCGGAAGCGCGGCAGCGTCCACCGCATCCAGATGTAGAAGAACATCAGCGCGGCCACCTTCACGATGAACCAGATCCAGTCGAGCCAGTCGGGCAGGAACGGCCCGTGCCACCCGCCCAGAAACAGGCTCGTGGCCACGGCGGACACGGTCACCATGTTGATGTACTCCGCGAGGAAGAACATCGCGAAGCCCATGCTGCTGTACTCCGTGTGGTAGCCGGCCACCAGCTCCTGCTCGGCTTCCGGGAAATCGAACGGCGCGCGATTGGTCTCCGCGACCCCCGCGATCATGTAGATCACGAACGCGACGAGCCCGAACGGCATCCAGAACACGTTCCACCGCGGGATGAAGCCCCACCAGTACCCTCCCTGCGCGTCCACGATCTCGCGCAGCGACAGGGAGCCGGCGACGACGATGACGGCCGCGAGCGCCAGGCCGTAGGACAGCTCGTACGAGATCATCTGCGCGGACGAGCGCAGCCCGCCGAGCAGCGAGTACTTCGAGTTCGAGCTCCAGCCCGCCAGCACGATGCCGTAAATGCCCATCGACGTGATCGCGAAGATCACCAGGATCGCGACGTTCACGTCCGCCACCCCGAGGCCGATCGGCTCGGGCAGCAGGCCGAACAGCGTCGTCGACGCGCCGAAGGGGACGACGGCGAACGCCGCGAACGCGGCGGTCGCCGAAATGACCGGCGCGAGCGAGAAGAGGAGCGCGTCGGCCGCCTTCGGCCGCAGGTCCTCCTTGAACATCAGCTTCAGGATGTCGGCGAAGGGCTGCAGCAGGCCGTACGGGCCGACGCGGTTCGGGCCGGGACGGTCCTGGATCCACCCGGCGATCTTGCGCTCGAAGTACACGGACGCCGCCGCGGAGAGGAGCAGGCAGGTGAAGACGAAGAAAATCAGGCCGACCTGCGCGACGAGGGTGACGCTCATGCGTGCGCTCCCTGCGCCGCGGCGCCGGCGCGCGGCTCGCGCCGCCAGCCGGCGCGGTGCGGGCAGCGCCCCTCGCGGACGTGCGCCTCGAACTCCGCGCGGAAATGCTTCACCGCCGTGAGCGCCGGGGCGGCGGCCGCGTCCCCGAACGGGCACAGCGTCTTGCCCGCGATGTTCCCGGCGACGTTAGTGAGCAGGTCGATGTCCGACATCGCGCCTTCGCCGCTCTCGAGCCGCCGCAGGATCTTGTACAGCCAGTCGGTGCCCTCGCGGCACGGGGTGCACTTGCCGCACGACTCGTGGCGGTAGAAGTGCAGCAGGTTCTCGGCCGCCCACACCATGCACGTCGTCTCGTCCATGACGATGATGGCCGCCGAGCCGAGCATGGATCCCGCCTTCGCGACCTCGTCGAAGCTCGCGGGGATGTCGAGCTGGTGCGGCAGCAGGATCGGCACCGACGATCCGCCGGGGATGACCGCCTTGATCGTGTGCCCGTCGCGCGGCCCCCCGGCCATGTCGTAGATGATCTCCCGCAGCGTCGTCTTCATCGTCGCTTCGTAGACGCCGGGGCGCTTGACGTGGCCGCTGACGCAATAGAGCTTCGGCCCGCCGTTCTTCTCGGGGCCGAGCGACGCGTACCACTCGGGCCCGTTGGTGATGATCGCGGGAACGTTGCAGAGCGTCTCGACGTTGTTGACGGCGGTCGGCGCGCCGTACAGCCCCGCGACGGCCGGGAACGGCGGCTTGATGCGCGGCTGCGCGCGCTTCCCCTCGAGCGACTCGAGCAGCGCGGTTTCCTCGCCCGCCTCGTACGCGCCCGCGCCGCGGTGCACGTAGATCTCGCAGTCGAAGCCGGTGCCCAGGATGTTCGTGCCGATGTAGCCCGCCTGGCGCGCCGCCTCGATCTGCGCCTCGAGGACGCGCTGCACGTGGTGGAACTCGCCGCGGATGTAGATGTAGGCGACCTTCGCGCCGATCGCGTAGCAGCCGATGAGGCACCCCTCGAACAGCAGGTGCGGGTTGCGCTCCATCAGCACGTGGTCCTTGAACGTGCCCGGCTCGCTCTCGTCGGCGTTGCACGCGATGTACTTCGGGAGCGGCGTGTCCTTCAGCACGAACTTCCACTTGAGCCCGGTGGGAAACCCGGCGCCGCCGCGGCCGCGCAGCCCGGCCTTCGTGACGACATCGATGATGTCGTTCGGCTGCATCCCGAGCGCCTTCTTGAGGGCCTCGTACCCGCCGTTCTTCACGTAGAAGTCCAGCGTGTGGCCGTTCGGCTCGCGAACGAAACGGGTGAGAACTGGATCCATGTCTATACCGCGCGGCGCCTGTCGCCGAGTAGCCGCCCGCCGAGCGCCTGCGACAGCCGCCGCAGCGCGGACCGTTTCTGCCAGCGGCCGCGGGTGTACAGCGTCAGTTCCGGCCGCAGGCAGAAATGGTCAAGCTGCGGCATCACTCGCGCAGGCGCACACGCGCGCAGCCTCATTTCTCCACCTTCAGATGGCAGCCCGTCAGCGCGGCGAGGCCCTTGGCTCGCAGGCCGTCAATCAGCTGCGTCACCGTCTCCGGCGTCTGGCGCTCGTGCCAGTGCTCGTTGTTCACCATCACCACCGGCGCGCGGTCGCACGCGCCGAGGCACTCGAACTCCAGCAGCGTGAACATGCCGCTCGGATCCGTCTCGCCGACCTTGATCCCCAGCGTGTCCTGGATCGCGTCGACCACGCGCTCGGCGCCGTTCAGCGCGCACGAGAGCGTGCGGCACACCTGCAGCACGTACTTCCCCGTCGGCTGCCGGAAGAACATGACGTAGTACGACACCACGTCGTCCACTTCGGCGGCCGTGAGGCCGATGACCTCCGCCACGTGCCGCGCGGCGCCCGCCGTGATGTAGCCCTGCTGCTCCTGCACGAGATAGAGCGCCGCGAGGACCGCCGAGCGCCGCTGCTCCGGCGGATAGCGCCGGCAGATCTCCTCGAGCTTCGCGCGGTTCTCCGGCGTGTACGCGAACGGCGTCCCCTCGTCCAGCACCGCGCGCTGCGAGCGGTGGTGCTCCGGGGTGCCGTAGGGAACGACTGCGTGGAAACTCATCGATCGACGTCTCCCATGACGACGTCGGTGGAGCCGATGACGGCGATGACGTCGGCGATCATGCCGCCGATGATCAGCTTCGGCAGCCCCTGGCACGCGTAGAACGACGGCGCGCGCATCTTCACGCGCGCGGGGCGGTTCGTGCCGTCCGACACGATGTAGGTCCCGTGCTCGCCGCGCGGCCCCTCGACCGGCACGTACGCCTCGCCCGCCGGCACCGTGAAGCCCTGCGAGTACAGCAGGAAGTGCTGGATGAGCGCTTCCATCTCCGTGTACACGCGGTCCTTCGGCGGCGGGACGATGCGGTAGTCCTGGATGTCGAAGACGCCGGTCGGGCTGATGCGGTCGAGCGCCTGGCGCGCGATGCGCACGCTCTGCCGCATCTCCTCCATGCGCACGAGGTACCGATCGTACACGTCGCCGCGGGTGCCGATCGGCACCTCGAAGTCGTACGTCTCGTAGCCGAGGTACGGGAACGCCTTGCGCACGTCGTACGAGATGCCGGCGCCGCGCGCGATCGGCCCCGCCAGGCCCCACGCGATCGCGTCCGGCCCGCTGATGGCGCCGACGTTCCGCGTGCGCTTGATCCAGATCTGGTTCTGCGTGAGCAGGTCTTCGTACTCGTTCAGCTTCGACGGGAACCGGTCGAGGAACGCGCGCACCGCGTCGTGGAAGCCGGCCGGCAGGTCCTCGCGCAGGCCGCCGATCCGCATGTAGCTCGGGAACATGCGGAAGCCCGCGATCAGCTCGTTGATGTTGAGCAGCAGCTCCCGCTCGCGGAAGCAGTACATCATCACCGAGACCGCGCCGATCTCCATGCCGTGCGTGCCGAGCCAGACCAGGTGGCTGTTGATGCGCTGCAGCTCCGACAGCAGGATGCGGATGTCCTTGACGCGCCGCGGCACGTCGATCCCGAGCAGCGTCTCGGCCGCGAGGCAGAACGCCATGCTGTTGGAGTGCGAGCTGAGGTAGTCCATGCGCTCGACGAGCGGGATCACCTGCTGCCACTTCTTCTGCTCGCACGTCTTCTCGATGCCCGTGTGCAGGAAGCCGATCGTGGGCTCGGCGGCGAGGATCGTCTCGCCGTCGAGCTCCAGCACCAGGCGGAGCACGCCGTGCGTGCTCGGGTGCTGCGGCCCCATGTTGACGGTCATCGTCTCCGTGCGCAGTTCCATTCTTAGCCCTCGCGGGGCGGCCTCCTGCGGCGCCGCAGCCGGCTCGTGCAGCGACTCCGCACTCACCGCGGCTTGCGGCGTTCCAGCCCCTACAGCTCGCGCTCGATCAGCTCGCAGATCGCGTGCAGCACCGTCCGGTGCACTTCCTGCACGCGCGCCGTGGACGTGCCCGGCACGTTCACGTGGATCCCCGCCGCGCGCCCGAGCGGCCCGCCGTCGCCCCCGGTGAGCGCAACCGTCGTCATCTTCTTCGACCGCGCCGTCTCGAAGGCCGCGAGCACGTTGGCGGACCTGCCGCTCGTCGAGATGCCGAGCGCCACGTCTCCCTCGCCGCCGAGCGCCTCGACCTGACGCGCGAACACGCGATCGAACGCGTAATCGTTGCCGATCGCGGTCAGGATGCTCGTGTCCGTCGTCAACGCGATCGCCGCCGCCGCGCGGCGCTCGAGCTGGAAGCGGCCGACCAGCTCGGCCGCGAAGTGCTGCGCGTCGGCGGCGCTGCCGCCGTTGCCGAACGCCAGCACCTTCTTTCCGTGCTTCACGGCGTCGGTCATCGCGCGGGCGGCCGCCGCCACCGGCGCCACGTCGCCGTCGCGCATCATCTCGTGCGCCCGGATCGCGCCGGCGAGGATGTCGCGAATCGCGCCCTCGGCCGCGTCACTCATCTTTTGCCTGCGAGAGGCGGCGGATCCGGTCGATGTTCTTCGCGAACTCCTCGGGCGAGAGCTGCAGCGGCTCGTACACCTTCACGCCGCGCCGGATCTGCACCGGGTAGTCCTTGCGCAGCGGGTGTCCCTCCCAGTCCTCGGGCATCAGCACGCGCCGCAGGTCGGCGTGGCCGTCGAACGTCACGCCGAACAGGTCGAACACCTCGCGCTCGGGCCACCCCGCCGACGGCCAGATCGTCGAGACCGTTGCGATGTGCGGATCCGATCCGGGCACGCGCACTTTCACGCGCAGCCGTTTTGCGGGGGATGACGCGCCGAGGCCGGGCACGCCGGTCGACACGAGCAGGTACACGATCTCGTAGCGCGGCTCGCCCGGGAAGTAATCGGCCCCGAGGAGGTCGGCGAGGAGCTGGAACTGCAGCGCCGGGTCTTCACGGAGCGTGCGGGCCACCTCCGGCCAGCTCTCGCGATCCACGGAGATCGCCGGCATGTCCAGCGTGGCGAGGGGGTCGATCTGCGCGGCGGGCACGGCCCGGCGCAGCGCATCGGCGATGGCGTTGGCGTCCATGCGGGGGCTCAGGCGGTCATCCGCTGCCGGTCGATCTTGCGCTGCAGCAGGACGATGCCGTAGATCAGCGATTCGGGCCGCGGCGGGCAGCCGGGGACGTAGACGTCGATCGGCACGACCTGGTCCGCCCCCTGGACGATCGCGTAGTTGTCGAACACGCCCCCCACCGACGCGCAGGCCCCCATCGAGATGACCCACTTCGGCTCCGGCATCTGGTCGTAGATGCGGCGCAGCACCGGCGCCATCTTCCGCGAGAGGCGGCCGGCGATGATCATCAGGTCGGACTGCCGCGGCGAGCCGCGGAACACCTCGGCGCCGAACCGCGCGATGTCGTAGCGCGAGGCGCTCATCGCCATCATCTCGATCGCGCAGCACGCCAGGCCGAAGGTCACCGGCCAGATCGACGAGCGCCGCGCCCACTGCACCATCTTCTCGACGGTCGTGGTCAGGACGGGGACTTCAATCTCTTCGATACCCATGCGGCTAGATCTTCTCCTCGCGCGCGGCGGGGCCCCAGTCGAGCACCCCCTTCCGCCAGACGTAAACGTAGCCGGCCAGCAGCAGGCCGAAGAACACGACGACCTGGATGAAGCCCGTCCACCGCAGGTCGCGCAGCGCCATCGACCACGGGTAGAGGAATGCCACCTCGATGTCGAAGAGCAGGAAGATCATGGCCACGAGGTAGAACTTGACCGGATGCCGCTCGCGGGCGTCCCCCACCGGCGGCATGCCGCACTCGTAGGGGGCCAGCTTTTCCGCGGTCGGGCGCCGGGGCCCGACGATGCGCCCCAGGATGACCGACACGGCGCCAAACCCGGCGCCGAGGAGCAGCATGATGAGGATTGGGAGCCAGCCAGTCAGCATGTATGAGTCCGAAACGGCGTGCGAACGGCGTGCCGCCGGGCTTGTGAAAAAAATCGCAAGCGACGAACGCTTCATGCTATCGGACGAGTCAACGCCAAGTCAACGAACGGGTTACAATCGAGCGATCCTCCCGTGACCATCCGCCTCAACGGCGAGCCGTACGTGCTCGACGCGCCCCTGACCGTGACCGAACTCCTCGACCGCCTGCGCATCGACCCCCGTCGCGTCGCCGTCGAGCGCAACCTCGTCGTCGTCCGGCGGGTGAGCTATCCGGATACCCTGATTAACGAGGGGGATGAAATAGAGATCGTGAACTTCGTGGGCGGTGGGTAACCCTATGCAGACATTGACTATTGCCGGCCGCGAGTTCCGCTCCCGGCTGATCGTCGGCACCGGAAAATATTCGTCCTTCCAGGTGATGCGCGAGGCGCACGACGCGTCGGGGGCCGAGATGGTCACCGTCGCCGTCCGGCGCGTGAACATCTCGGGCTGGAAAGGCGACCCGCGTGCGACGCCGCGGGATGCCGCCAGGGAAGCCTCCCTCCTCGACTACATCGACACCACGAGGCTCTTCATCCTTCCCAACACCGCGGCGTGCTACACCGCGGACGAGGCCATTCGGACCGCGCGGCTGGGACGTGAGGCGGGGCTGTCGAACTGGGTGAAGCTGGAGGTCATCGGCGACGAGAAGACGTTGTTCCCCGACAACGAGGCGCTGCTCCAGGCCACGCGCGTCCTGGTCAAGGAGGATTTCATCGTCCTCCCCTACTGCAGCGACGATCTGATCGTGTGTAAGAAGCTGGTGGACGCCGGCGCGTCCGCCGTGATGCCGCTCGGCGCGCCGTCCGCATCATCCGCGAGCAGATCGCCTCGGTCCCGCTCATCGTCGATGCGGGCGTGGGCACGGCGTCGGATGCGGCGCTGGCGATGGAGCTCGGTGCGGACGCCGTGCTGATGAACACCGCCATTGCGGGCGCCGAGGACCCGATTGCCATGGCGCGTGCGATGAAGCTGGCGGTGGAAGCCGGGCGCCTGGCGTACTTGTCCGGGCGCATCCCGCGGAAGATGTACGCCACGGCGAGCAGCCCGGTGGAGGGACTGATCACGCGGTGAGGCGGCCCGCCGGCATCACGATCATTGCCGCGTTCGCGACGGCGACGGCCACGCTCGTGGCGCAGCGGCCGCCGGCGCACCCGCCGGTCGCGATGCCGCCGGCGCACGCCGCCGTCAGGTCTCAGCAGGCGGTGCCGTTTGCCGCCGGCGAGACGCTCGTCTACGACGTGTCGTGGTCGTCGTACCTCACCGCCGGCCGCGCGTCGCTTTCCGTTGTCGAGCAGGTGCGTTCGGGCGCTTCTCCCCTTGCGTATCGCCTCGCCGCCGAAGGCAGGCCCACCGAGCTTCTCTCGACGCTCTACACGCTCTATTACAAGGTGGAGACGCGGCTCGACGCCTTCACGCTATTGCCGCAGCGCGCGTCGGTCTACAGCGAAGAGGGTCGCCGGCGGCGTGTCAAGACGGCAACCTTCGACCAGGCCAGGCACACCGTGACGTACGAGGCCGGCGAGCCTGGCAAGCCGGCACGGAAGCAGGTCCTCGAGGTGCCGCCGCTCACGCAGGACGCGTTGTCGGCGTTGTACGTGCTGCGGGCGCTGCGGCTCACGGCCGGGCAGCGGCTCTCGGTTCCGGTGGTGAACGAGGGGGAGTTGCATCGCGCCGCGCTCACGACCGGCGCGCGCGAGCCCATTCAGTGCGGGCTGGGCGCCGTGCAGGCCATGCGCATCGACATCACGGTGACGGACGCGAAGGGCGAGCCCGTGGCGCGCGACATGGCGGTCTGGCTCACGACCGGCAAGCGGCAGGTGCCCGTGCAGATGCAGGCGGAGTTGGCGATTGGGAGTTTCCGGCTGGTGTTGCGGGAGGCGAGGGGGTTGGTGCGGGAGCAGGCGGGAGTACGATGAGTCTCACAGGGCCGGGGGGATCGGATCGGCCGTTTCGGGATGGGCGGCCGATGAAGCGGGCGCTGGCCGTGGTCGTGGCTGTCGTGTGCCTGGCCGCTCCAGTCCTCGCGCAGAAGCGCGCGGCAAAACCCCCGGTTCGAAAGCCGGCCGCTGCCGCGCCGGCCAGCGCGAAGGCGGAACGCCCGGTGCCGTTCGCCGCCGGTGAATCTCTCACCTACGGCGTCTCGTGGTCGTCGTATGTCTCTGCCGGGCAGGCGTGTTGTCGATCAAGGAGAAGAAGCGTTCGTACGGCTCGACGGCGTACTACATCGTCGGGGAGGCCCGGCCGAGCTATCTCCTCTCCAAGCTATACACGCTCTACTACAAGGCCGACACGCTGCTCGACGCGTGCGACCTCGTTCCCCAGCGGGGGTCGATCTACTCCGAGGAGGGGCGGCGGCACCGCTTCAAGGCGGCGAGGTTCGACCAGCATCGCCGGAAGGCGGATTTCGAGATCAGGACCGCGTCCGTGTCGCGGCAGGAGATAACGCTCCCGCCGCTCACGCAGGATGCGCTGTCGGCGCTCTACGCGCTGCGCGTGCTGCGGTTGAAACAGGGCGAGCGTCTTTCCATCCCTGTGTTCGACAGCGGCAGGCTGTACCGGGTGGCGCTGACCGGGGGCCGGATCGAGGCCGTCAAGTCGGGAATCGGGTTGGTCGACGCCCAGCGCGTCGACATGGCCATCACCGATTCGCGCGGGCAGGCCGCGGGCCGCAGCCTCGCTGTGTGGCTCTCCGCGGATCGACGGCAGGTTCCGGTGCAGCTCAAGGCGGAGCTGGCTGTCGGAAGTTTCGTGCTGCGGCTGCGCGAGGCCCGCGGGTTGCTGCCGGAGCGGGCAAGATCACGATGAGTCTCACACTGCCGGGCGGGTCGGATCGGCTGTCTCGCGACCGCGAAGCCGCGCACGCGCGCTATCACGAGGCGCTCGCGGCGCTCGATCGCCTCGTCAACGAAACCGCGGCCGCGGCGATGACCGCGACGGCGGCGCAGCGCACGGCGCTGGATCACCGCCGACGCGAACCAATCGAACCCATCGAACCGTCCGAGTCTCTTTGCCTGGGCTTCGAAGATCTCTTCCGCGGCTCCGAAGCGGCGATCCGCGAGCCGCGACCTCACTCATGCCAGGCCGCTGCATCCGGACACCCTCAAGTACCTCGTGGTCGCGAGCGGCTTTGGCGAGGTCGAGGTGCGGTTCCGCACGCCGGTTCCGGAAGGCGACCGGCTGCAGCAGGTCACGCCGAACGCCACGGTGCCCGGCGAGCTGCGCCCCCTCATCGACGCGTTCAACCTGAACATGGAGCGGCTGAACGATCGGCTCTTCACGCACCTGGAGTATGCGGTCGTGGGGGTGCTGGGGTAGCGGCGGGGGGTAGCGGCTGGATCTAGCGCGGCTGCCCCGGGGCGTTCGGTACAAACTCCCACTTCATCGCGAGGCCGCGCTCGCCCGAGTCTTGTGTGCTGGAGTCGACGCGTTCCGGACGGAACGCGCGGTCGGTCCGAGCCTCGATCACGATTCGCTTCGCGCCTTCGGGAACGCGCACGTACGAGGTCACAGGGATATCTCGCGAGAGCCGGCGTCCTACCACCCGTTTTCCGTTTACCCGCACATCCGCGCGCACCAGGTCGCGGTTCGCGTCCGGATGCTCCACCCAGACCGTCAGCTTCAGCCAGCGGTCCGTAGCGGGCGGCACGGTAACCGCGCGGCGGCCGGTCCACGCCACGTCCTTCTGGAAGTCGAAGCCGTACGTGTAGTTGAAATCAAAGCGGGCGGCGCGAAACGGCGGCCGGAGATCGCTGGCGGTGGCGAGTGCCGCCACGTAAGCAATCGAGATTGCCAGCACCGCGATCCACGCTGGGTGTCTCATCGACGCCGTTGCCGGTTGTGTTCCAGTATCCGCAGCGTACCAGAAGACGAGGAGCCAAAACGTTATTACTACCGCCGGGTCCTGACCAGGCATCCCCAGCATCGAAGCCGCGGCAAAACCGACGAGCGGTCCGTTCAGGACGGCGCCTGGTCCAGCCAACCGCGAGCGACGCGGCCACAACCCGAAGGCAAACACAGCGACCCATACGATCCAGCCGACGCTCCCGAGCAGGCCCAGTTCGGCGAGCTGGTGCCGAAACCAGTTCTGCGCGTTGTCCGGCGCGATTTGGATACCGGCCGCCAGCCGTGCGTAGTCGGTGCAGAACGTGTGGTACGCGCCAACTCCAACGCCCGCCAGTGGGTGGTTGGCAAACATCGTGATTGCCACTGGGCCGTACCCATCGCGTTCCCATAAGTATCGTGCGGTGTTCCGCACCGACGTCATAGAGGGCGACGGGAGCAGCTCCCGCGTGCGATCCACCGCTGTCACACTGATCGAAGGCACCGTCAGAATCGCGGCGACGAACAGCGCGCAGGCGACTGCAATGGCTATCCCGTAGCGCCAGCGTTCGCGTCGGGACGACAAGTGCCGTGGCAGCTGCAGGGTGACTAAAACGGTGCCGATCACGGCTGCGAGGAGCGCGGCTCTTGCCCCCGATGTCCACACGCCGGCCCAGGCAAGCGCGAGTCCGGCTCCACCGATCGCCCACGCGAAGCGGCTTCGGATCAGGCCCACAGCGAGAAACGTCGGGGCCCACAACGCCGCGACCATGCCGAATGCGTTGCCGTCCATCAGCGTGCCTGCTGCCCGGTTAATCGAGGGCCAGATGTGCCCGCTCAGGAACGCGATATCGACAAATCCCTGATACGCGCCAACAGCACACGCAATGGCAACCGCGATGCCAAGCGGAGCCAACACTTCGCGGGGAAACGACTCGCGCCTCTCGGCTCCGTACGACAGGAACAGCCAATCGACCCACAGCAGCCCGATCAGATGCGAGAGCGCCACGTATGCGGTCCATGCCACTGCTCGAGGACCGGCAACCGCGATACCCGCAACCGGCAATCTGTTGTCCCACACGAAGGGCCACGTGAAATCCAACTCGCGCCAGGCCACCAAGGGCCAGGATGTGGCGACGATCACGGCCCAAGTGGCAATCGCCCAGCGCCAGCGCGCTGGGACGCTCCACGCTGCGAGTCCACCTGTAGCGGCAATCGTGCCGAGCAGCGCCGCCATCCAGACCGTCACGTAGGTGTAATGGTCGTGTCCCTGGAGCACCAGGAACATGGCGGGGCTGAGATACACGGGGAGCAGCGACAGGAACAGCGCCGCGCGGCGGGAGATACGCGAGATCAGGGCGCCCAGAACCGCGGCGCCAGCGCAAATCAACGGCAGAGACCGGATCGCGGGCGCGTCCGCGTACGCGGCGGTCGCCACCGCCAACGCAGCAGACGTCAGCACAAGAATCCGGGTCAGACGCGACATCGTCTGATACACACTGCGACGGGCGACTACGCCGAAAGGATGGGGATCGGTCAGCCTCCGACTACGTCGTCCTTGTCGGTCTCCCGCGGTGTCCCGCTAGCCGGCGGCGCGGCGGCAGGAATCCAGTGGCGGAAGTAGTGATGCGCCAGGCACGCGAGGGGAATAGCGATCATTCCAGCAAACAGTGTGAGAACGAAATACAGAAACCCGGTGCGCACCGTGAGCGAGGAGGTCGTCCGAACGACGAAGGGGCTTGTGATCGAATACAGCACCGTGTCGGGATTCAGGTTCTGCTGCGCGATCAGCTTGTAGACAGCCTGGACGTCGTCAATTGAGTGCGAAATGGCGGAGTACAGCTCATTCGTCCGCCGTGTGACCTCGGCGGCCATGGCTGGGTTCGTCAACGGATGTCCTGAGGCAAATGCCTTGCGCATCGAGTCGTAGTACTCAGCCTTCCTGTTCAGGTCCGCGAGGAGCACTCCATCGTCTATGATTCGGTCCGTGAGATCCTGGCGGTACTTGACGTCGTTCGCCTGAGTCGACAGCTGCACGAGCCGGTCGATGAACGATTCGGAGAGCTGTGGGGTCACGCCGCCGGTCCGCCCCTCGCCACTGATCGCCATGGAACCCGAGCTGCCGGCCTGTTGGTACGCGCGCAGCGCCTCCTGCAAGGAACCTACGCGCTGCCGCACTTGTTCCCGGGCGAGCTGCACTTCAAGAAGTCGATCCGAGAAGTACACATCGGCCCTAGCGACGTTGCGCGAAAGGCCGTTCGTACGAATCACCGCAATGAGAGGCTCCACCTTGAACCTGACCAGGTCCTCCAGATTCGCACCGACGTCTGCAAGTGCCACCTGATCTTCCCCGAACCGAACCGTCTCTGCGCCAGGTATCTTCGACATCTCATCAACCGACTTCAGCGCGCGTTCAATCATGCTGCGAAGGACGTCCACCGCCACGACATAATCTTCCGCTGACAGGAAGTCCTTTTTCAGTGCATTCTTCGAGATAACGGCGATGTTGTAGCGCGTGGCCCCTTTCCGCTCGGCGGCCTGCTGCGCCCACGTCGAAAGAGTGTCCTGCAGAATCTTGTTCAGCATCGACACAGGAATCTTCAGTACTCGATCCCTCGTCCGGTAGTTCAGTGAGAAAAATGCGGACTTCAGGCTTTCACGCTTCTTCCGGAACTCCTCCTCGATCCGACTGCGATCTACGGCGCTGAGCTTCGGATCCGCGAGCTTCGCTTGGTACTCATACGAGAGCAGGTCGAGATCCGGGTTTGACTGCAGAACGAACATGGCGTCCTTGAAATCGCCGAACTTCCCGTAGCGCTCCAGTTCGTTCTTCCTGAACACTTCGGAAAGCACAGGCGTGGCGACGATTTCGGCGCTGCTGAATTTCGTGCCGTTCGGAAATTGGTCCCGCTCGGCCCCTTCGAACGTCAGACGAAAACTTAGGGATGCAAGTCTCTCGTTCGGCACAATGGCGTAAACCAGAAGCATGACGCCGAGGTAACCAACAATGACGGCGATGAAGGCAATGAACATCGCTCGTCTGTAGGACCATAACGTCAACAGGAGCGGTCCCAATAGCGGCTCGTCGTTGATATTTTCGTTGGTAAAGTCGTCGCGACGATCAGTCATTCGTGCAGCTCCTGGAGTAACTCAGTGGGGATCGTGCCGGCTCAGTATAACAAGACGCTTCGCGTTGCTCGGAACTCGCTCTCAGTTCTGCGTCGGGATGGCGCTCGCAATGTCGCCACGCTCGCGCCAGGCGACACTCACGCAGAGTCCCCCGGCAAGCACGCCGATCAACAATGCTCCCCCAATCGACGCGGGTCCGGCTTCACGCGCGACGGCATTGCCGACGACGACGCCAACAGCGGCGAGCGCTCCATAAAGAAGGCCCACCGCCCGGTGCGAGACACCCGCAAGCACGAGCCTCTGGTAGAGGTGGCTTCGGTGCGGGCGAAGCAGATTCTCCCGCCGGGTTGCGCGCCGCAGAAAAGTGAAGGTGGTGTCGAATACGAACGGCCAGACGAACAAGATGCCCGCGGTCGCGGCCGCTG
>JACPDI010000003.1 GCA_016184105.1 Acidobacteriota bacterium | reverse complement strand
GGATCGAGCCTTCGATTTGTCCCTCGCAGAGCGCGGGATTGACCGCGCGCCCCACGTCGTGTGCGGCGATGAATCGCTCGATGCGGCCGTGTTCGTCGAGCACGCACACCTGCGTGGCGTACCCGAAAGAGGTGTGCGTCTTGATCTTCGGCGTCTTCGCGCCGAGCGCCGTCGTATCGTTGACGACGATGTCGGCGGCGTAGACGCGGCCGGCGAGGTCGGCGAGCGACCGGCCGCGGTCCAGATCCGCTTTCAGCTTCTCTGCCGCGCCCGTCACGGCGCGTCCGCCGAAGAGCGTCGCGCGCGACCCGGTGGTCTGCCCGCACTGCAGCGCGTAGGTGGAATCCACGCGCGGGCGGAAGATCGACGGATCGAGGCCCGTGACCTGCGACGCGAACTGCACGAGGACGGTGAGCAGGCCCTGGCCCATCTCGGTATAGCCGTTGTAAAGCGAGATCGTGCCGTCTTGTTCGACCACCAGGCGCGCCTTGCCCCATTCGTCCACGCCGTTGCCGATGCCGGAGTTCTTGAGTCCGCAGCCGATCCCCACCGCGCGGCCGCGCCGCCGCGCGTCGTAGTAGGCATCTTTCACCGCTGCCAGCGTCTTTTTGATCCCGACGGATTTCTCCAGCACCTGGCCGGTGGAGAACGTGTCGCCGACCTCGACGGCATTGCGCCAGCGCATCTCCCAGCCGTCGAGTCCTGCTTTGGCAGCGAGAAGGTCCACGCACCCTTCGATCGCGAAGTGCGCCTGGTTGGCGCCGAAGCCGCGCATCGCGCCGCACGGCGGATTGTTGGTGTAGACGGCGCGCGCCTCGACGTCCACGTTCGGCACGCGATACGGGCCGCAGGCGTGGCCCGCCGCGCGCTCGAGCACCTTGCCGCCCACCGACGCATACGCGCCGGAATCGCCAATCATCCGCGCCTTGACCGCGGTCAGGCGCCCGTGGGCATCGCACCCGGCCGTGTAGCGCATCGTGATCGGGTGGCGCTTCGGGTGGAGGCGGATCGATTCCTCGCGACTCAGCTCGAGCTTCACCGCGTGGCCGGTCAGGCGCGCGAGCAGCGCCGTCTGCGCCTGGATCGACATGTCCTCCTTGCCGCCGAAGGCGCCGCCATTGGGCACCAGCTCGACGAACACGTGCTCTTCGCTCACGCCGAGGAACTGCGCCACCTGGCGGCGGTCGTCGAAAATCCCCTGGCCCTGCGTGTAGAGTCGCAGCCGTCCCTCGTCGAGCGGCTCGGCCAGCGCGCATTCCGGCTCGAGATAGAGATGCTCGATGCGCTGCGTCTTCCAGGTACCGCTCACGACGTGGGCGCTGGCGGCCAGCGCGGCGTCGGCGTCGCCTCGCCGGATGATCGATTCGGAGAGCAGGTTCGGATGCTGCGGGTTGATCTGCGGCGCATCCTCTTTTAATGCGGTTTCAGGATCGAGCACCGGCGGCAGCGGCTCGTAGCCCACCTCGACGAGCGTCGCGGCCTCCCGCGCCGTGTGGCGATCGATTGCGGCAACCGCGGCAATGACGTCGCCCACGCAGCGGACCTCTTCGCCTTCCGCGACGAACCCCGGCCAGTCGTTGTACAGGAGCCCGTACCACCGGTTCCCAGGCACGTCAGCCGCCGTTGCGACGGCGACAACGCCGGGGTGCGCCAGCGCGCGGGACGTGTCGATGCGCGTGACGCGGGCGCGCGCGTGCGGCGAGAGGACCACGGCGCCGTGCAGCATCGCGGGACGAACCATGTCCGCGACGTACGGCCGCTCGCCGAGCACGAGCGGCTGGCATTGATGTCGTGCCAGCGACTGGCCGACCCGGCCGTCGCCGTTCGGTTCGGGCACCCGCTCGCCACGGCGGGCGCGAGCGAACAGCTCGATCGCCTCGACGATCTTGACGTACCCGGTGCAGCGGCACAGGTGGACGTCAATTGCGCGCGCGATGTCGTGCGGCGTCGGGTTCGGATTGTGATCGACGAGGTGTTTGGCGCGGAGCGCGATGCCGGGGATGCAGAAGCCGCACTGGACGGCGGCAGCTGCGGCAAAGCTTCGGGCCAGCAGATCGCGTTCGTTCGCCGGAATACCGTCGAGCGTAACGATCGACGCCCCGTCCGCCTTGTCGGCCGGCATGGCGCAGGTGACCTTCGGGTTGCCGTCGATAAGGGCGAGGCAGCAGCCGCACTGCCCCTGGGGAGAACAGCCGTCCTTCACCGAGACGATGCCGCAGCGCTCGCGCAGCGTCTCGAGCAGCGACTCTCCCGGACGAGGCCCGACTTCGCGCGGCGTGCCGTTCAGCGTGAACCGGATGGCCATGCGCCCCCTACATGGATTGTAGGTCAACTCCGGTTTCCATTTCCGATTGTCCGAGGCGATCGCCCCTGCCTCGCGTCCGGCGCGCTGCGCCACAAGGTGAGCCATCCCAGTGGCTTACCGCGCCGGTTCGCACCGCCGTTCCGGCGGCGAGCCGCTTGCCATCGTGACGGCTGTTCGCGGCGGTCGCGCGCGGCCGCGGCCGACCTCTCCGTGGCCGGCGCGGCCGTCCGCGGATTACCAGTGGGCAGTGGGCCGTGCGTCCACCGTCAACTACCCACCGTCCACTGATCACTGGCCACTGATCACTGACCACTACTCAATTCAGAAGGGAGTCACACCCATGCATCACGAACTCAGGAACCGTCTCCTGGCCTGCGTCCTAGCGCTCGTCGTCTTCATGGCGCCGATCCACGGTCAGGCGGCCAAGGCGCTGGTCAACCTCAACACGGCCTCGTCTGCGCAGCTCCAGGACCTGCCGGGAATCGGAGCCAAGACCGCCGAGCGCATCATCGACTACCGCCAGAAGAATGGCGGGTTCAAGAAGATCGAGGAGTTGATGAACGTGAAGGGGATCGGCGAGAAGAGCTTCCTGAAGCTGAAGGATCGGATCACGGTCGCCCCACCGCAGCCGGCGCGCACCGGGCAGTAGCCGTCGCGTCGTGGCACAGCCAACCAGGGGCAGGCTGGCGGAGGCCGGCCTGACCCTCCTCGAACTGCTGTTTGTCATCTCGATCGTTCTGGTCCTGCTCGCCACGGCCGTCCCGGCGCTCCTGATTGGGCTGGACGACTTTCGCACGCGGGCGGCGGCGCGCTACCTCTCCGGCCAGTGCTACCGGACACGGGCGGAGTCGCTGGAGCAGAACGTACGCATCGCGCTTCGGTTCCAGGCCCGGGGCCCGGATTACGCCGTCGGCCGGTTTCGCGACGGCAACGGCAACGGCGTCCGCACCGCGGAGATCGCACTTGGGATCGACCCACGGCTGTCGGCGGACGTGACGCTCGCGGCCCTGTTCGGCGGGCATGTGCGGTTCGCCATTGCGCCCGGCGTGCCGCTCATCGACGGCGGCTTCGCCGCGGATCCGATTCGCCTGTCGAGCGGCGGCCTGCTGACGTTCGCGCCCAACGGGACCGCGTCGAGCGGTTCGGTCTATATCCGCGGCGCGCGAGAGGCCCAGTACGCGGTACGCGTCTTCGGGATCACCGGCCGCACGCGGGTGTTCAAGTACATGCGAGGCACATGGAAACCGTTGTAGTCGAGCGCCGGCGTCACCCGCGCGTGGCGCGGAAGGACATGACGTGGCGCGAGGCGCGGCTGCGGACGGGGGACGCGCTGTCGCTCCTGGACATTGCGGCGGGCGGCGCCCTCGTCGAATCGCGCCGTCGCCTTTTGCCGGGAACGGCGGTTGTCGTGCACCTTGTATCGGCGAACCACGCCGTCAGCCTGCGTGCGACCGTGGTGCGGTGCACGGTGTGCGCGCTCGACGCGCACGAGGGTGTGGTCTACCGGGGCGCGCTGTCCTTTCTCGAAGAGGCCGGAGTGATGCGAACCGCGCCGCCAGGCTGGTGAATCCCGGCGCGGGAATCTCTCGTGACACCGGTTCCCAAAGCCGAGAGGTGCCTGGCTGCGTAACAACAGCGAGCCATCACGAGCTCGGCTTCGTCGAGTGCCGTGAAAACGTGATTT
>JACPDI010000002.1:76360-84413 GCA_016184105.1 Acidobacteriota bacterium | reverse complement strand
TCGGCCGTCTCCGGCAGCGGTGGACGGCCCGGATCGCCCGGTGAACCTCCGATGACGATGCGACCGCCCTTGAACTTGAGCCCGGGTTCCTGCAGATCGATCTTTCTGACGAGACCCGTCACCGACACCCGGCGTCCGTCCTGATCCTTGATTCCCGCCATCAGCGTCTTCGGCCCGGAGAGGCGGAACGTCTCCTTGTCAATCGCCGGCGCGTCCGGATCATCGGGCACGACGACTTGTGACGCCTTCACCACGCGGCCCTTCAGACAGCCGGTCACCACCAGCTTGATCGAGTCTTTCGGGGTCTTGCGTTCTTCCTGGCCCTTGAACGCGATGCCGGGCACCAGGGCCAACGCGAGCGCCACGATGAGGAACCGCATAGCACGATTGTAATCCTGCCCGAACGGCGCCGGCCGCCGGATGAGCCAGCGGACGATTCTATGGAGTGATCGTCAGCGGCTTCGGTTTCTTGTTGTTGGTCTCCCTGGTCTCGGCAACGAGCCCCGTCGCGTCCGCGACCGCAATCAGATAGTACGCACCGGCCGCCGTGCCGGCGGGAATCACGACCGGATGGCTGCCGGCGCTGCTGCCGCCGGTCGCGAGCGGTCCGACCGTCCGCTCCGAGAGGATCACGTCGCCGGCGCCTGGCACCTTGTCAACCGACAGATAAACACGGGTGATCGTCGACACGGCCACCGGGCTCGCCGTCGCCGCGTTCTTCGTCGTCTCCTTGACCGTCAGCGCGCCGCCGGCCGGAACACTGGAGGCGCTCGCCGAGATCGCCGACACGAGCAGGTCCGGGCCGATCTTGATCTTCTTGAACTTCGTATTGTTGTTTTCCACCGGCTCGGCGATTCCGCCCGGCTGGTCCGCCTTCACGATCACGTAGTACGTCCCGTCGGCGGCCGCCAGCGGGATCGTGACCGTCGTCGCTCCGGTGTGCGTCGCACCGGTTGCCAGCGCGGGAACCGACCGCGTGCCGAGCAGCGTGTCGCTGCCGTCCACCGCCGAGTTCGTCGACAGGTACACGCCGGTCGTCGAGACGGGGGACGGCGAACCGGAATTCGCCGTGGTGTCGTTCACGCTGAAGGTCACGCCGCGCCCGGAAACGGCCGGAGCCGTGAATGACGGCACGTAGAAATCCGGGCCGTCTACGATCGTCACCGTCGCGCTCGTCGGCGCCTCGGGTGTATAGCCCGTGCCGGGGGAAAGCGTGACGATGACGCTCTCCGTTCCTTCGGCGAGTCCGTCGAGAACCGGCGTGACGACGATCGGCGCGCTTGACGACCCGGCCGGCATCGTGACGCTGCCCGGCAGGCCCGTGTAGTCCGCATCGGGCGTGGCCGTGCCGCCGACCGTGTAAAAGACGGTCAGCGACGTCGACGTGTCGCCCGCCCGCGTCACCGTGAACGTGCCGGTGTTACCGCCGACTTCCGCCGCCCCCGGATCCGTCGCCGTGATGCTGACGGGCGCCGGCGTGGCGGTCGCCGAAATCGAGTAGCGGTTGCACGATCCGCCGCCGAAGCCGTAGACGCGGATGTAGTAGGTGCCCGCGGCCACATGAACCGAGACGCTCTCACTGTTCCCGGTGCCGGTCGAGGACCCGACGAGGCCGTTGCCGCTGTTCCGCAGATCCAGGTCGACATCGCCGAACGCGTGGGTGAAGTTGACGGTCACGTCCACGCGCGAGGCGAACGGCACGGTGAACCGGTAGTAATCGCTCTCCATGTCCTGGTCGATCGTCAGGGACGGGCTGGTGAGCGGCAGCGACACGATGCGCGGCGCCACGAACGAGTCGTTCGGCTCGAGCGCGTCGCGCTCGAGCAGCACGGAGATCGCCGCCGGCGTGACCGAGCCGTTCACGAAGGTCGTGTTGTTGTTCGACTCGTATCGTTCCGGGTACGTCCCCGTGTTGTCGACGATGGCGCCGAAATAGCGCGTGCCGCAGTCGGTGAGCGACGGGACGACCGCGCTCCAGTTGAACGTGGAGAACGTGAACGTCCCGAACGATCCCCACGAGCCGCTGTTCAGGAACGTGTCCCCCGTGGAGATGAGGGTGTTGCTGGACATGTAGAACCCGATCGACAGCGATCCGAACGCCGTCGTGCCGCGGTTCTCGACGGTGAGGTTGTTCCAGTTGATGACCTGGCCCACGCGGACGGTCGTCGGGCTCGTCGTCATCCACTGGGGAACGCTCCCGTTGTGCCACTTGCTGTATGCCACCATGTCCGACTCGGGGACGAACGACGCGTGCTGCCGCACGCCGACCCGGTCGTCCATGTACAGCGTCTCGTGCCGCAGCAGCTTGTCGACGCCGCTGTTCTGCATGGACAGGTAGCTGTTGTAGTGATCGAGCCCGCGGATGTGGCCGGCCTCGTGCAGCACGGTCGATTGGAAGAAGTTGCTCGGATCGGGCGACAGGCTCCACGGCAGCGCGGGATTCAGCATCATGTCGCACTCATCGAGCCGGCCGGTGAAGACGCTGCTCCAGCACACCGTCCAGGCGAGCGCCGAGGCGTATGAGAGCCCGTACTCCGAGTTGAGGCCCGCCTCGCCGAGGAATCCCATCGTGTTGTCGCCGTCGTTCGCCCCAAAGCTGAACTGCGGGCTCAGGTTGATCAGGAACGGGTGATTGTTGAGCGTCGTGTCCACCTCGTTCCACTCCGCGAGCTGGTTCTGGGCCGGCGCCGACCAGGTCGCCGCCGGCAGGAACACGTCGTCCATGACGATGTTGTCGCCGTCCGGCCACCAGTTGTCGATGACATAGGGCGTCACGACCCGGGTTGCGGCCGCAATCGTCGCGGCGAGGAGCGCGGCCAGGAGTCTTCGCGTCGTGGTGTTCATCGCAGCACTCCTTCTGCGCGGTTTCAGCGCGCGAGGCGCGCGCGGATGGCGTCGAGCAGCGATTCGACCTGCATCGGCGGCTCAGTGGACGAGAAGTACCGCCGGGCCTCCGGTGAGGTGACGGCCGGCGGCCCACCGGCGTCGGGCAGGGGCGGTTCCGCCGCGACGGGCAGGGGCAGTTCCGCGCCCGTGAGCTGCCCGCGCCGCCGGTTCAGCCGCGCGACGAGCCGGCCATCCTCGATGGCCACGACGTAGTCGAAGTCGGCGTTCAGGACGGCGCTCCCGCCATCGTCGCGGACGACGCGGAAGATCCCCTGCCGGACGCCGGTGATCGGATCGGCGGCCTGCGCGTAGCCGTCGCGGAGGAAGATCACGTATTCGCCGCCGGCCTCGAAACGCGGCATCCCCGGGACCCAGGCCACGCGATCGCCCACCCGGCCGCCCGCGACGACAAACTGCATGGTCGGATCGGCACTGCCCTTGACGGCTTCAATCACGTCAACGGTCACGCGCGTGAAGATCATGCTGCCGCCGCGCGTCGGCACGTCCTGCGGCGCTCCAACGGCAGATGGCGCGGAGGAGGGTGCGGACTGCGGAGAACCCGTCGCCTTCACCTGCCCGGATGCCGGCACGCGCGGCAACGGGCCGGCGGGACTCCAGTAGCTGTCCGTCCGCAGTACCCGTGCGTGCAGGATCAGCGGCGACCGCTGCACCAGCTCGTCGAAGCTGAGCGCACGGGTAGTCACCGCACGCACGGAGCCCGCGGCGCCGAAGCACAGGACGCAGGCGGCGAGCAGGAGCCGGCCCGCCACGTGCGGAACGAGGAGACGGCGCATGACGCCCTCGCTTTCCGGGCGGCCATCGCCGCCGGTGAATGTTCCTGAATCTGGCCGAATGGCATCCGCCCAAGCCAGAAGCGTGCCCTGCTGATTTCGCGCAGTTCGGACGCAATGCGGCGGTGCCGGCCGCGATCGGCAGACCTCTGTCTTCGTCGCTGGCGACTTAAGGCGCTGAAAACACCGAAAAAGCGGGGGGATACGCGCGGGGTCAACGTTCGACGAGCAGGGCCGCCGGGCAGCTCTCGAGCGCCTCGCCGGCAATAATCCACGATCGCTCGGATCCGTGCGCCACCGCCACCTCGCGACCGGTGACGGCGTCGGCAAAGCGGCGCCGGCCGAGCGAAGCGGGCAGCAGCACGCGCGAGGTCTTCCAGGCCTGCCCCAGCGGCCACGCCAGGTCCGGGCCCATCAGGCGCGCGACGAGCCGCGGCGCGATGGCCACCACGGCGGGCCCGTGCGCCGGCACGCGCGCGTACGCGACGAGCCCGGCGTTCACCGTTGTTTCGCACTCGAGCGGCACGTAGCTGCCCGCGAGGAAGGTCTCCGGAAACTCGCGGCGCAGGCGGAGCCCGGCGGCGGTCACGCACATCTTGATGCGGCCGTCGCTCCACTCGTCGAGCATCCCGCGGACCTCCAGCGCCCGTTCCGCGGCGCCGGTCAGCGCGAGGACGCCGTCGACCCTGTCCAGCAGGGCGCCGGCTTCGTCGAAGTCTACCGGTCGACGATTGTCCGGATCCACGAGGCTCAGGTTCCAGCGCTCGCAACCCTGGTAGATGTCCGGCACGCCCGGATTGGCGAGCTTCACGACGACCTGCGCAATCGAATTGACGGCCCCCACGGTGGCGACCCGCCGCACGAAGGGCAACAGCGAAGCGAGAAACTTCGGCGCGGTGCGGTCGCGGAGCGACCGTTCGACGAAGCACGCCACCGCCTCGTCGTACGCGCGGTTCCCGTTGATCCAGCTGGTGTGGACCTTCGACTCCTTGATCGACTTGTTCATGAACTCCTGGAGTCGTCGCACGAGCGTGTCGTCCGGGCGCTGAGGCTGCCCGGCGGGCCAGGCCCCCACGAGCGCCAGGTAAAAGCGGTATTCGTCGTTCCGGTCAGGCGCCATCGCGCGTCCGATCAGGCTGCGGTGCGCCTGGTTGATGCGCCGCCAGCGGCCGACCTCGCGCCCCCATTCCTCCGGGAGCTCGGAGAGCACGTTGATGCGGGCGCGAACGTCTTCTCCGAGCTTCGTGTCGTGTGTGGAGGTCGCAAGCATCTCGAAGGGCCAGCGGTCGGATCGCCGCCGGTTCGCATCGTGGAACTGCTCGACCGGCAGGCCGAGCCGATCGGGCTCGCCGCCGACCTCGTTGAGCGACAGCAGCACGTTGTAGCGGTAGAAGGCGGTGTCCTCGAGGCCTTTTGCCTGCACCGGCGCCGTGTACTGCTGGAGCTTCATCGAGGTGCGCAGCCGGCGCTGGCGATCGGCCTCGTTCTGGGGCGGGTACCCGCTCCGCCGATCCTCGGGGCGGGGACCGCCCGGTTCGTACGGCTCGTCTTCGGGGCGGCGGGGCAGCAGCACTTCGCGCATGAAGTCGAACACCGACGGTTCGAGCGCGGGATTGCGCTCGCGCGCGCACGCGATGGCCTCGTCGACGATCTGCCGGTCGCGGACGGTCCAGCCCCCCGCTCCCACGTACGTGCGGTACACGGGAAAGCAGGCGACGATCTCGCTGAGCGCGTCGCGGATGCTGATCAGCGTGAAGTCGCGCGACCGCCGGTCCTGCTCGCCAATGCGCTCCATCGTGTTCGCCAGCACGTTCAGCTCGCTGGCGAGCGATGTGTCCATGATCAGCTTCTTGGAGGCATACACGATCTCGGCAAACGGCACCGCGCTGCCGGTGAACCTCGCGTGCAGCCGCCGCATCTTTCGCGCGGCGGCGGTGTCCACGAAGAGTCCGTTGAGGTCGTTCAGGAAGTTGTACCCCGTCGTCCCGTGCACCAGCCAGTCCTCCGGCAAGGCTTCGTCGCGCGACAGGATCTTCTCCGCGACGACGAACAGGGGCCGCCGCTCGCCCGCATGCGCGGGCCAGGCCCGGCGCGCGAGCTGCTGCAGGTCCTCGAAATACCGCGTGGGATCGAACAGGCCGTCCGGGTGGTCGATCCGTACGCCCGTCACGCGCCCGGTGGCGAGCAGCTCACCGAGCAGCGCGTGTGTCGCCTCGAAGACTTCCGGCACCTCCTGCCGCAGCCCCGCCAGCTGGTTGATGTCGAAGAACCGCCGGTAGTTGATCTCGTGCGAGGCCGTCCGCCAGTACGCCAGCCGATAGGGCTGCGCCTCGAGGAGATCGTGCAGCCGATCGAAGCTCGCGTGATCGCCGGGCGTGCCGTTGATGGCCGCCAGCGATCGCTCGATGGACTCGGCGATCGGCGGCGACCCGCTGACCAGGCGCGCCAGGCGGTCGCGCTGCACCTCTTTCTCCCGCCGGCGTTCCGCGATCGCGTCCTCGCCGGCCGCGGTGTGCGGCGGCAGATTGCCGAACGCGGCCACGATGCCGAGCAGCTCGCGGACGTCCGCCTCCTCCTCGCCGAACTGCTCGCGGAGCGCGTCGACGCCGGAGCGCAGCACCCGCGGAATCTGGCGCGGGTTGATCGGCAGCCGGTGGTCGCCGTACTGCACTTCGAACGCACCGTCGGAATACACGAGCCGCAGGTCTCCCGCCGCCAGCGCCTCGCCATATTGCCGGCCGAGGATCGGCAGGAGGATGCGTCCCTCGAGTTCGGGCTTGAGCGGCGTCCAGTCGATGTCGAAGTATCGCGCGTACGCCGAGCACTGGCCGTTCTCGAGAACGTCGCGCCACCAGGAGTTCGAGGGGGTGTCGATCCCCATGTGGTTCGGCACCACGTCGAGCACGAGGCCCATGCCGCGGCCGGAGATTTCCTCCGCCAGCCGATCGTACGAATCGCGGCCCCCCAGCTCGGGATCGAAACGATTGTGGTCGGTGACGTCGTACCCGTGCGTGCTGCCGGGACGCGACGCGAACACGGGTGAGAGGTACACGTCGGTGATCCCGAGCCGTTCCAGGTACGCCACGACCGCGCGCGCGGCGGCAAACGGAAACTCCCGGTGCAGCTGCAGCCGGTACGTGCTCAGCGGAACGCGCGAGGGACGATCCTGTGGTGCGCCGTTCATCGGGTGAAGGCGATGCCCACCGCGGCGGTCGTGGGGAAGTGGAGCCGGCCGCGCGAGAGCTCGGGCGGGAGGCCGCCCGGCGCGTATTCGGGATCCTCCGTGGTGAACAATACGCGTGCGTGGCTCGGCAGACCCGGCAGCTCCACCGTCCCCGCCCCCCTGAGCCGTGCGACGATCCGCAGGCGCGACGCCCCGGCCGCGTACTCGATCGACAGCGTGTCGGCGTCCACTGCCTCGATCGCCGCGCGCCCGCGTGCGCCATCGGCCACGCGCAGCCCCGCTTCACGCAGTCCGAGGAGCTTGCGGTACAGCCGGTGCACCCCCACGTGCGGCGGCATCGCCGCCTCGGACCAGTCCAGCCGGCTCGCCTCGAACGTGGCGGCGTCCTGCGGGCTCGGGATCCGCTCGCGCAACGCCGGGTCGCGGAAGGCGGAGAAACGTTCGAACTCCTTCCGCCGCCCGTCCACGATCGCGCGGCCCAGTTCCGTCGTGTGGTCCGTGAAATACCGGAAGGGAGCCCGCGCCGCCCACTCCTGGCCCATGAACAGCAGCGGCGTCATCGGCGCGGCGAGCAGCACGGCCGACGCGGCACGGTAGGCGGCGAGCGGAATCGAATGATGCAGCCGGTCGCCGTACGCGCGGTTGCCGATTTGATCGTGATTCTGGAGGCAGATGACGAACTTCCGCGGCGCGATGCCGGCCGGATCCGTGCCGCGCGGCGCCGACAGGTGGCGCGAGCGCTGTCCCGTGTAGAACCAGCCTTGCCTGAGCGTCGCCGCCAGGTCTTCGACCGACGGCCGGTAGTCTTCGTAGTACCCCTCCGAATCTCCGGCGAGGATCCGCCGCATGATGTGGTGGAAGTCGTCGGCCCAGATCCCGTCGAGCCCCCAGCCCCCCTCCTCCGGCTCGCGCACCATCGTGGCAAGGTTGCGATGATCTTCGGCCACGATCATCACCGGCCGGCCGGCCGCGGCTCGCACCTCGGCGACGATCTCCGCGACGATCGGCGTCGGGCTGTCATCGGCGAGGGCGTGCGTCGCGTCCAGCCGCAGGCCGTCGGCGTGATACTCGTCGATCCAGTGCATCGCGTTCTCGACGATGAAGCGGCGCACCATCGGGGAGTCCGGCCCGTCGAGGTTGACGCCGTCGCCCCAGGCGCTCGCATGCCGCGAGGTGAAGAACGAGGGCGCGA
>JACPDI010000002.1:0-76351 GCA_016184105.1 Acidobacteriota bacterium | reverse complement strand
GTAGGCGCCGTCGGGACCGAGGTGGTTGTACACCACGTCGAGCATGACGCCGAGGCCGTTGCGGTGCGCGTCCTCCACGAAGCGTCGCAGATCGTCGGGCCGCCCATAGACGCGGGCCGGCGCATAGAGATCCACGCCGTCGTAGCCCCAGTTGCGAGTGCCTGGGAAATCGGCGACGGGCATCAGCTCGACGATCGTGACTCCCAGGTCGCGGAGGTAGGGCAGGCGCGCCGCCGCGGCGCGGAATGTTCCTTCAACGGTGAACGTGCCGACGTGCAGCTCGTAGATGACCGCACGTGCCGGGTCCACGCCGCGCCAGCCCTCATCGTTCCAGCGATAGGCCGCCGGATCGATCACTTCGGACGGACCGTGAACGCCGAGCGGCTGAAACCGCGATGCCGGGTCCGGCATCGGCGCGGACCCGTCGACGCGGTAACGGTAGAGATCGCCGGGGCCGATGCCGCGCACCGTTGCGGAGAACGTCCCGGCCTCGGCACGCGCCATCGCGTGCTCGCCCGCGCGGCTTCCTGACTCGATGAGCACCGACACGCCGGCGGCGCGGGGGGCCCACACGCTGAACCGCGTGGCGCCCGCCAGCGGCTGGGCGCCGAAGCTCCGGCGCGTCGCGGAGGTCTTGGTCCTCATGCCCCTCCCCGGAGAAATCTCAGGATGCTCCAAAGGGGGATGTGGACCCAGTCTGGACGATTGTTCAGCTCGTAGCGCAGCTCGTACAGCGCCTTGTCGAGCACGAACGCGTCGAGCAGGCGCTCGGTGTCCTCGGGGCTGGACGGCAGGAACGCGGCGGCGGCCGCCGTGTCGAGATAGGTGCGCAGGAACGCCGCCGAGGTCCACGCCTGCCATGCACGGGCCCACGGCTCCATCCGGTCCGCCTCGTCCGGGCGCGTGGCGGCGTATGCGCCCAGCCCCGCGTACGCGGCGTAGCCGAACGATCGAAGCATGCCGGCGACATCCTTGAGCGCGAGCTGCTTCGCGCGCCGTTCCGCGAGGCTCCTGGCCGGCTCGCCCTCGAAATCAATGATGTAGTAGTCGTTCTCCGCCCAGAGCACCTGGCCGAGGTGGTAGTCGCCGTGGACGCGGATCTTCGACACGGGGGCCGCCGTGTGCGCGATCGCGCCGAACGTCCGGGTGATCCGCTCGCGGAGCACGATGAGCTCGCGTGCGCCGGCCGCGGTCTCGGGCGACAGCTTCGGCAACTGCGGCGGCACCGCGTCGAGCGTGCGGTCCGCCTCTTCCACCATGCAGGCGGCGAGCGCGCGGCGGTCTTCTTCCGTCAGCGGCTCGGGCGCGAACGCCTCGTCTCCTTCCGCGCCGGCAAGCGCCGCGTGCAATTCGGCGCTCCGCCTGCCCAGCGTGGATGCGTTCTCCAGGTACGCGCCGACCAGGTCGAGGGCCTCGCGGGGAATCGGCGTGCGAACGAGCTGGGTCCAGGGGAGCGCAGCGGCGGCTGCCGTGTCAGCGGAGGGACCGCCCGCCACCGACACGCGCTCGTAGTAGCGGCCCATCTCGCTGATCGCATGTCCCCATCCGTCGCTCTGGCTGGCAATGCGCGACTGCAGCATCGCGAAGCTGCCCGTCTTTCCGCCGCGGGCCTCGTAGTCAATCACACCGCCCAGGCGCGGCGCGCGTGTGAAGCCGGTGCGCTCGGTCAGGTACTGCGTGATCTCCACGTCGGGGTTCGGTCCCTCCTCGACGCGCCGGAACAGCTTCAGCAGCAGGCGATCGCCGAACGCGATCATCGAGTTGCTCTGCTCGGTGGTCGCCGGAGCGGCCTCGAGCGCCGCCGGGCCGCGAAGCTCGGGAAGCATGGCGGTCGCCCGGCCGCGCAGCACGCCCCCGCGGAGCGCCAGCGTTTCCTCCCGCGCGATCGCCTCGAACAGCGCATGCCCCGACGCCGCTGCGACGGCGGCATCGTGGATGAGGCCTTTCCGCGCGCCGCTCACATGTCCGATGACGGCCTGCGGGTGGTGGCGCTCGATGGCTGCCGCATCCGCCCCGCTGCTCATCGTGATCGGCAGGAGGTAGCGCTCGCGGCCGAGGTCGCCGTACTCGGCTTCGACGATCGTGACGAAGAGCGGAGACGGCGTGCGGCGCACGAGCCCCCAGTCCGCGAACCGCACCCGCCGCAGCTCGCGCGCCTTTCCGCCGAACCAGCGCTGGCGCCGCAGGAAGTCCGCCAGCAGGTCGCGCTCGATGAGGCCGCGCACGTTCCCTTCGAGCAAGGTGTCCCACGCGGCCCCCATGAAGAGCGGCGCCGCCTGTTCGCGAACCTCGGGCTCCTGCGCGGCGACCCGCGCCGCGACCGGCATCGGATTGAGCTGGAGCTTGAACCAGTAGAACGCGTACGTTCCGAGCGTCAACATGTACGGCTCGTCGGCGATGCGGGGGAACTCGGTCTGCCCGATCATCTCGATGGGCGTGAAGCCCTTGAACTCGGAGAGGTCCAGCTCCACCGGCTGGATCGTGCGTGCCAGGTTGGCGACGCAGAGCACGACGTCGCCCGCGTGCCGGCGCAGGTACGCGAGGATCTTGCGGTTGGCGGGCCGGAGGAACTCGATGCTGCCGCGCCCGAGCACGCGGTTCTGGCGCCTGAGCGCGATCATGCGGCGCATCCAGTTGAGCAGCGAATAGGGGGATCGTTCCTGCGCCTCGACGTTGATCGCCTGGTAGCCGTACACCGAGTCCATGATCACGGGCGCGTAGAGGCGCGCCGGGTCCGCCTTCGAGAACCCGGCGTTGCGATCGCCGGTCCACTGCATCGGGGTGCGCACGCCGTTGCGATCGCCCAGGTACACGTTGTCGCCCATGCCGATCTCGTCGCCGTAATAGAGCACCGGCGTGCCGGGGAACGAGAACAGGAGGCTGTTGAGCAGCTCCATGCGGCGCCGGCTGTTCTCGAGGAGCGGCGCGAGCCGCCGGCGGATGCCGACGTTGATCCGCATCTGCGGATCGGCGGCGTACGCCTGGTACAGGTAGTCGCGTTCCTCGTCGGTGACCATCTCCAGCGTCAGCTCGTCGTGGTTGCGGAGAAAAAGCGCCCACTGGCACGTGTCGGGGATGTCGGGCGTCTGGCGCAGGATCTCGGTGATCGGATGGCGATCCTCCTGCCGGAGCGCCATGAACATCCGCGGCATGAGCGGGAAATGGAATGCCATGTGGCACTCGTCCCCCTGGCCGAAGTACTCGGCGACGTCGGCAGGCCACTGGTTGGCTTCCGCAAGCAGGAAGCGCCCGCGGAAGCGTGTGTCGAGGCCGCGGCGGATCTGCTTGAGCACGGAGTGTGTGTCCGGCAGGTTCTCGCAGATCGTGCCTTCGCGCTCGATGAGGTAGGGAATGGCGTCCAGCCGCATGCCGTCGACGCCCATGTCGAACCAGAACCGCATCACGCGCAGCACCGCGCGCAGCACCTGCGGGTTGTCGAAATTCAGATCCGGCTGGTGGTGGAAGAACCGGTGCCAGTAGTACGCGCCTGCCGTGTCGTCCCAGGTCCAGTTCGACTTCTCGGTGTCGGTGAAGATGATCCGGACGCCTTCGTACTTCTGCTTCGTCTCGCTCCACACGTAGAAATCGCGCTTCGGTGACCCCTTCGGCGCGCGGCGCGCAGCCTGGAACCACGGGTGCTGGTCGGACGTGTGGTTGATGACCAGCTCGGTGATCACGCGCAGGCCGCGCGCGTGCGCCTCGCGCAGGAACTTCTTGAAGTCGCCGAGCGCTCCGTAGGACGGATGGATGCCCTCGTACTTCGCGATGTCGTACCCGTCGTCGCGCAGCGGCGAGGGATAGAAGGGCAGGAGCCAGATCGCGTTGACGCCGAGGTCGCGCAGGTAATCGAGCTTCTCGGTCAGGCCCGGGAAGTCGCCGATGCCGTCGTTGTTGCTGTCGAAGAACGCCCGGACGTGCGTCTCGTACACGACGGCGTCCTTGTACCAGAGCGGATCGTCCGCGAAAGCCGGATCCGTCATGACGCCGTGAGCCGCAGAATGTGCCCGGGACGCAGCTGGGGGTCGAGCCGCACGTAGTCCCACTCGCCGTGCCAGTAGTAGGTCTCGCCGCTCAGCAGGTCGTGCGCCTCGTACCCGCGGTCCGGCACGAGCCCGAACTCCGCGACCGGCACCCGGATCCAGCCGTGCTGCATGACGTGGGGATCGAGATTCGCCACGATCAGCAGCGCGTCGCCGCCGTCGGGCGACCGTTTGCTGTAGCAGATCAGGTGATCGTTGTCCGTCTGGTGAAAGCGCAGGCCCCAGTTCGAGCGCAGCGCGGCATGCTCGTGCCGGATGGCGTTCACCCGCGCGATGAGCGGGCGCAGCGTGTCCGGCTGGTTCCAGTCCCAGTGCCGGAACTCGTACTTCTCGGAGTTCAGGTACTCCTCCGATCCCGCGCGCACGGCGCGGTTCTCGTACACCTCGAACCCGCTGTACACCCCGTACGACGCGCCGAGGGTCGCCGCGAGCAGCAACCGCACGCGGAACGCCGGCCGTCCGCCGCGTTGCAGGTACTCGTGCAGGATGTCCGGCGTGTTCACGAACAGGTTCGGGCGCATGTACTCCCGCACGTCGGTCTGCGTGAGCTCGGTGAAGTACTCGACCAGCTCCGGCTTCGAGTTCCGCCAGGTGAAATAGGTATACGACTGCGAGAACCCGAGTTTGGCCAGGTGCCGCATCACCTTGGGCCGCGTGAACGCCTCGGACAGGAAAATGGTGTCCGGGTGCCGGCGGCGGATGCCGGCGATCATCCACTCCCAGAAGCGAAACGGCTTGGTATGCGGGTTG
The DNA here is from genome assembly GCA_016184105.1 of Acidobacteriota bacterium. Taxonomy (NCBI): domain Bacteria; kingdom Pseudomonadati; phylum Acidobacteriota; species Acidobacteriota bacterium. The sequence goes on along the minus strand of JACPDI010000002.1, from coordinate 71,561 downwards.
TCCACGCGAAAGATCTTGACCCCATGCCCGATCCAGAACTCGACGATGTTCTTCAGCTCGTCCCAGAGGGCGCGCCAGTCCTTCGAGTCGAAGTCGAACGGGTAGATGTCCTGGTACTTCTTCGGCGGGTTCTCCGCGTGCTTGATCGATCCGTCCGGCCGCTGCCGGAACCACTCCGGGTGCTCGGCGACGTAGGGGTGATCGGGTGACGCCTGGTAGGCGAGATCGAGCGCGACCTCGAGGCCGAGGCGTTCTGCGACGGCAACGAACCGATCGAAGTCGTCGAGCGTGCCAAGTCCGGGCTCCACCGAGGTGTGTCCGCCGGCGCTGCCGCCGATCGCCCACGGACTGCCCGGGTCGGCCGGCGCCGGCTCGAGGCGGTTGTTCCGCCCCTTGCGGAACGTCGTCCCGATCGGATGGATCGGGGACAGATAGACGACGTCGAAGCCCATTTCGGCGATGCCGGCCAGCCGCTCGGCCGCTTCGGCAAACGTCGCGCTGCGGCCGGGCTCAGGGCTGTAGGAGCGCGGGAACATCTCGTACCACGCGCCGGCGCGCGCGCGCTCGCGTTCCCCCAGCACGGTGAGCGGTGGGTCGATCGTCGCCGCGGCCGTCCGATCGTCGCAGCGCAGCATGAGCGCCCACAGCTCGGGAGAGAGTGCCGCGGCATGCCGGTCGGCCTGCTCGCCGCGCTCCAACGCGTCCAGAAACCCTTCCAGGCGTTCCCCGTCCGTCCGGGGATGACCGTCGGCGACGGCGGACACAACGAGCGCCGCGCGCACCATGAGCGCGCCCTCCTGCAGTTCGAGCGCCACATCCTGCCCGGCGGCGACCTTCTTGGAGAGGCCGTCGCGCCAGGTGGCGAAGCGGTCCACCCATCCCTGCACGGTGAACTCGTACAGCGCCACGCGTTCCACCGTGAACCGCGCCTCCCATCGATCGTTGCCGAGCGGCAGCATGGGGATTTCGCGCCAGGCTCCGGCTGCCGCGTCGTCGTACTCGCGCTCGCGAAATTTCAACACGGCGGCCACCACGTCGTGGCCGTCGGCGAAGATGTCGGCCTGCACGGTGACGGCTTCGCCCACGCAGCGTTTGACGGGGAAGCGGCCGCCGTCGACCTGCGGCTGGACGTTTTCAATGACGACTCGCGGCGGGAGCGTGGGAGCAACCTCAGCCGTGCGGGCGCGCGTGACGGCTGAGCTTCGGCGACGTGACGGCAACCGGTGCCTCCTGATTCCGAGGTTGCGCAGACCTCACATGTTCAACGTGCCATCTTCGTGCCCGGTGCCGGTCGCCCCCTCGCGACGCAGGAGCGCCAGCGAGTGGGCCTCCATAGGATACGCGCTGCCGGGCGAGAGCACGACGTCGGGGGCCGTGTCGCGCGCGGTGTCGAACATCGGCCTCCACGATTCCGCGCCGCCGTCGGGGGGGAGCTGAAACGACAGGGGGGCGCCGGCGGCGTTGTAGAGCACGAGCAGCGTCTCGCCGCGGACCGGCCGGCCGCGCCCGTCCAGTTCGTCGATCGCATCGCCCGAGAGCAGCACGCCCAGGGCGCGCGCGTCGGGCGACTGCCATTCGCGGTCGGTCATCTCGCGCCCGAGCGGATCCAGCCACGCGATGTCCTTGATGCCCGCGCCGCGGATCCCGCGTCCCTGAAAAAACTTCCGCCGCCGAAGCACGGGCTCCCGCCGCCGCACCCATACCAGCCGGCGTGCGAAATCGAGAAAGTCACGCTGTTCGGGCGTGAGGTCCCACGGCGTCCAGCTCAGCTCGTTGTCCTGGCAGTACGCGTTGTTGTTGCCACGCTGCGTGCGGGCCATTTCATCGCCGCCGCCGATCATCGGCACGCCCTGCGAGAGCATCAGCGTCGCCAGGAAGTTGCGCATCTGCCGCAGGCGCAGCGCGCTGATGTCCGGATCGGCGGTGGGCCCTTCGACGCCGCAGTTCCAGCTCAGGTTGTTGCGTTCGCCGTCGCCGTTCTGCTCGCCGTTCGCCTCATTGTGTTTGTCGTTGTGACTGACGAGATCGGCCAGCGTGAACCCGTCGTGCGCGGTGATGAAGTTGATGCTGGCGTACGGGCGCCTGCCGCTCTGTTCGTAGAGGTCGCTGCTCCCAGACAGCCGCGTGGCCAGCTCCGACACGATGCCGCCGTCGCCGCGCCAGAAGCGGCGGATCGTGTCGCGGTACTTGCCGTTCCACTCCGTCCACTTCGTGGGAAACTGCCCGACCTGGTACCCTCCCTCGCCCAGGTCCCACGGCTCCGCGATGAGCTTCACCTGCGACAGCGCGGGATCCTGGTGGATGATGTCGAAGAAGGCGCCGAGCTTGTCGACGGCGTACAGCTCGCGCGCGAGCGCGCTCGCCAGGTCGAAGCGGAACCCGTCGACGTGGCACTCGTTCACCCAGTAGCGCAGGCTGTCCATGATCAGCTGCAGCACGCGGGGGCTGCGCATGTTGAGCGTGTTGCCGCAGCCCGTGAAGTCCTCGTACGCGCTCAGCCGCCCGGGCTGCAGGCGATAGTACGATCGATTGTCGATGCCGCGCAGCGAGAGCGTGGGACCCAGCTGATTGCCTTCCGCCGTGTGGTTGTAGACGACGTCGAGGATCACCTCGAGCCCGGCGGCATGAAGCGCCCGAACCATCATCTTGAACTCGCGCAGGGCCTCCATCGGCGATCGCGACGAGGCGAACCGCGGATCGGGCGCGAAGTAGCCGAGCGTGTTGTATCCCCAGTAGTTCGACAGCCCGCGCGTCACGAGGGGCCGCTCGTCGATGTGGTAGTGCAGCGGCATCAGCTCGACGGCCGTCACGCCGAGCTCGAGGAGATGGCTGATCGCCGGGTCCGATGCCATCCCCAGGTACGTGCCGCGTTCCGCCTCGGGGATGCGCGGGTGGAGCTTCGTGAAGCCCTTGAGGTGCGCCTCGTAGATGATCGTCTCGTGCCACGGCGTGCGCGGCGGGCGATCGTCTCCCCACGTGAACGCGGTGTCGGCCACGGCAGCCAGCGGGGCATACGGCGCGCTGTCGCGCGTATCGAACGACGCGTCCGCGTCCGGCGCGCCCGGCGTACAGCCGAACAGCGATTCGTGCCAGCGCGCGGAACGGCCGACGACCTTCGCATACGGATCGAACAGCAGCTTGTGAGGATTGAAGCGGTGGCCGGCGTGCGGGTCGAACGGCCCGTGGACCCGATACCCGTACAGTTGGCCCGGCCGGACGTCGGGGAGGTAGCCGTGCCACACCATGTCGGTGTGCTCCGGCAGCGGGATGGTGAGGCACTCGCTCGCAGCGTCTGCCGACTGGAACAGGCACAGCTCGACGCGGGTCGCGTGCTCCGAAAAAATCGCGAAATTGACGCCGTTGCCGTCCCACGTCGCGCCGAGCGGATACGAAGAGCCGGGCCAGACTCGCATTCGGAAGTCACCATGATATAGCGTGGACGCGTGCGCGACCGCAGGCCGCAGGACCTCGACGGCATCCGCCGGTGGGCCCGTCTCTTCGACAGCCAGTTCCGAATTCCGGGGACGCGCATCACGTTCGGGCTCGATCCGATCCTCGGCCTCATCCCCGGCCTCGGAGACATCGTCGGCCCGATGTTCGGCCTCGTGGTGATCGCGCACGCGTGGCGGATGCGCGTGCCGAACGTGGTCATCGCCCGCATGGCCGTCAATGCCGGGATCGACGCCGCGCTGGGCGTCGTGCCGCTCCTGGGCGATGCGGTGGACGTGTTCTGGAAAGCCAACCAGGCGAACGTGCGGCTGCTCGAGCGGCACGTCTTCGAGCGGCGAACGGCCGGAGCGGGAGACCACCTGTTCGTGATCGGCGTCGTCGTGGCCGCGCTCGTCATCGCCGCGCTGCCGGTGATCGCCGTTGTGTGGGCGCTCAGTCGCCTAGGAGTTCTCCCAACGGGTTGAGATCCTCGATGTGGTCGCAGGCGGACTTGACGAGCATCATCATCGGCACCGCGAGGACGACGCCCCAGAGCCCCCAGACCCAGCCCCAGAAGAGCAGCCCGACGAACACCGCCGCGGGATTCATCCGCGCGGCGCGCCCCATGAGGGCCGGGGTGAGCAGCCAGCCTTCGAGCGAGGTGATGGCGAACGCCCCGGCGGCGACCGCGAAGGTTCGCCCCGGCGTTCCGAACTGCACGAAGCCGATCACGGCGAGCGCGACGCTGACAATCACCGGACCGAAGTACGGAATCGTGTTCAGGACTCCCGCGGTGATCCCCCAGAAGAGCCAGGCGTCGAGGCCCAGCCACCAGAGCGTGCCGGCGGTCGCGGCGGCGACGATCGCGCTCGTGCCGGCCAGCGCCAGCATGAATCGCGCGACCTGCGACGAGATGTCGTCCAGGATCTGCACCGTCACGCGGCGCCGGCTCAGCGCCGGCCCGGCGATCTTCACCATCTTGCGCTTGTAGAGGTCTCCGCCTGCGAGCAGGAAGTAGGCGAGGAACAGGATGACCATCAGCTCGCCGAGGAAGCCAATCGTGCCGAGGCTGCCCCACCACAGATAGTCGCCGGCGCGGAACGCGGGCTCGACGATCTGCACGCGCTGCACGTCGCCGGGCGGGCGCGTCGCGGGGGGCGCGGCCTCGTTCGCCGTGCGCTCGATCTCGGCCGCCGCGCGCTGCATCTGCTTCAGCGCCCCTTCGCCGGAACGCCGCTGCTCGCGCAGCACCTCGCGCACGCGGCGCGCCGCCAGCGGCAGCGACTGCACCACCTCGATCGCGTCGTCGCTGACCGCCCAGATGCCGGCGCCAATGCCCGCCGTGAACAGCGCGATCGCGACCGCCGCGGCGAGCGCCCGGACCATCACGCGCGCGAGCGCGCTCACGAGCGGCGCGAGCGCGAATGCGATCAGGATCGCCAGGACGATCGGGATGAGCACCGGCCGCGCGAAGTGCAGGACGTGGACGATGGCCACGCCCGCGATCACGATGACCGCGGCGTGCGGCGGCGGAATCGAGACGACGGGTGCGGCGTCGTGGCCGTTGGTCTGCGGCGGCATGGTACGCTCAGGATTGTAGCCCACACCCATGCGCGTCTCGGACTTCGACTTCGAGCTGCCACCTGAGCTGATCGCGCAGGAGGCGGCGCCCCGCGGGACCTCGCGGCTCCTCGTCCTGGACCGCGGGAGCGGCGCCACGCGGCACGCGCGGATCGGCGATCTTCCGGGACTGCTCGCGCCCGGAGACCTGCTGGTCGTCAACGACACGCGCGTGTTCCCGGCACGCCTCCTCGGGCGCCGGGCGCCGAGCGGCGGTGCGGTCGAGTGCATGCTCGTTGAGCGGATCGGCGGCACCGGATCGAGCGAGGAGTGGGACGCGTTGATGCATCCGGGGCAGAAGCTGAAGCCGGGCGCGCGACTCGTCTTCCAGGGTCCGGCGGGCACGCTGCACGGCGAGGTGCTGGAGCGGCGCTTCTTCGGCCGCCGCCGCATCCGGCTGTGGGCCGTCGACGGCCCGGAGGTCGGCGCACTCATCGACGCGCTGGGGCACGTACCGCTCCCGCCGTACATCCATCGTCCGGATCGAGCCGACGACCGGGAGCGGTACCAGACCATCTACGCCCGCCGGCGCGGGTCGGTGGCCGCGCCGACCGCCGGCCTGCACTTCACCGGCGACATCCTGCGCGCGCTCGACGCGCGAGGGGTTGGCCGCGTCTCCATCACCCTGCACGTGGGCTACGGCACGTTCCAGCCGGTTCGAGCCGCGGATGTCGAGCAGCACGTCGTCGAGGCCGAGCGTTACGAGATCGAAGATGCCGCCGCCGCGCAAATCAATCGGGCGCTCGACGATGGCCGCCGCATCGTCGCCGTGGGGACGACGACCACGCGCGCGCTGGAGAGCGCGGCGATCGCCGGGAGCGGCCGGCTTGGACCAGGGCGGGGCGAGGCCTCCCTCTTCATCTATCCCGGCTACACGTTCCGGGTCGTGCAGGCGCTGCTGACGAATTTCCACCTGCCGAAGTCATCGCTCCTGATGCTGGTGTCCGCCTTCGCGGGACGGGAGCCTGTGCTCGCCGCGTATCGCGAGGCGGTCGCGGAGCGCTACCGGTTCTACAGCTACGGCGACGCGATGCTGGTGATCTGAGGGATGTGCTCACTGCCGGACGGCGCCGAGCTCGATTCCTGCCAATATCCATCGACCCGGCATGTCCACCCCCTTGATCTCCTGGTATCGCGTGTCGAGGAGGTTCGTGCCTTCGACGAAGAGACGAGTCGCCCTGAACGCGCGCGACACCCGGGCGTCGGCGATCCAGTAGCGGCGGCCGTCGGACCGGCGCACGAGCGCGAGCCGCTGCCCGAGGCCCACCGCGCCCGGCAGCGGCGCGCTCGCCTTGAGCGCGAAGGTGTCGCGCGGGTAGTCCAGCGCGTACTTGGACAGGAACGGCACACGTCCCGCATCCGCAGCGAGGCGTGAGTAGTCGGCGGCCACGAACGCGCTCGCGCCGATGGGCCGCCGAAGCTCGAGCTCGAAACCGGTCGTGCGAAGGCGGTGGATGTTCGTCGTTCGCCATCGCTCTGCCGCCGTGTTGCGGACCCAGTCGATGAGGTCGCGCTCCGAGCGCCGGAACGCGGTCGCCGACGCGACCCAATCGAGCCCGATGAACCAGTCGAAGCCCGCTTCGAGATTCCACGCGCGCTCCGGCCGGAGATCCCCGCTCGCCTGATGCGCCGGGTCGCGGTAGTACAGCTCCGTGAAGGTCGGGATTCGGAACGCCCGCCCGGCCGCGCCGCGAAGCCGGACCGCCGGCGCCAGCCAGAGGCTTCCTGACAGCGCCGGGCTCCACGCGCTCCCGAATGACGAATAGCGATCGTAGCGGACGCCCGGATAGAGCACCGCGCGCGGCCCCAGCGCCTGTTCCCATTCCAGGTAAAGGCCGGTGCGCGCCACGTGGTGGTCGCCGAGGTTGTTCGATCGGATCCAGTCCACGCCCGTCTCGGCGCCAGCCGCAACACCGCTCCGGCTGCCGAGCGCGCGGCGGAGCTTCGCGGTCGCGAGCACCGCGTGCGTGCGATGCCGGCTCTCGAGCACGCCGGGCCGCCGCACGTCCCACAGAAAGCGATCGCCGTGCGTTCGATAGGAGGCCACCGCGCTCGCCTGCCACCGGCCGATCTCGACCGGGTCGCGCTCGATCGTCACGAGCGTCTGGTCCGTCCACTCTCGCGACGGAGACGGTCCGTAGAAGCCGTTGGCACCGAACTCTTTTCGCACGTACCCAAGGCGCGCGCGCGTGCCGCCGGCCAGGACGCCGGCGCTCGTCGCCAGCGTGCCAAAGTCGCGCGCGAACATGAAGCCGGACGATCGCGCGCCTTCGATGGCCAGCGAGGGCAGGCGCGGCCCGGCCCCCGCCCAGCGCATCGTTCCCTGCAGCAGGCCGAAATCGCCCGCCGAGAGCGACCCGCTCGCGCCGCCCACGGTCTTTCTCGTGATGACGTTGATCGTGCCGCCAAACGCGTCGGCGCCGTGAAGCGACGAGCCCGCGCCCTGAAGGACTTCAATCCGTTCGATGTCACCGATCGGCACCGGAATATCGCCGTTGTGGTGGCCCGACTGCGCGTCGTTCAGCCGCACGCCGTCCACCAGGACGAGCGTCTGCCCGAACGACGCGCCGCGGATGGAGAAGTCGCTCTGGATGCCGAACGGCGCCCGCGCCCGCACGTCCAGGCCGACGGCGTAGCGCAGCAGCTCGGCCACCGAACGGGCCGGCAGTCGCGCGATCTGCTCCCGCGTGAGCACGGTCACGGCGCGCGCGAGGTTGTCGAACGGGACGGGCCGCGCCGCGGCCGTCACGGTGACGGTGTCGCGCACCTGGTGGGGCTGCGCAGCCAGGCTCGTGGAGAGAGAGAGAACGGCGAGCCAGCCGAGCGCTGTCTGGCGGGCGATCGCTGCGACGCGATTCATATCAGAGCATCGTACCGCACGGGTGCGCGAGACATCGTGCGGCTCACGTCATGATTGTGCCGTGCGCCTACCGGTTATAGTTACCGTGACGCGATGCTGGTGATCTGATGAAACTGACCTACAAGCCGTTCGACTTCTCAGGCGTGCGCACCTACCCGCTCGCCTCGCGCCGGAGCAAGGCCAACGCCGCCGATTTCGCGAAACCGATACGCGACGCCGCGGCCGCGCGCGCTCTCTTCGAGTCGCTTCCGGCGATCCAGGCCGCGGCCGACTTCAAGGCGGTGGCTGACGCGATCCGCGACGCGCGTGCGCGCAACGCCTGCATCTTGTGGGGATTCGGCGCCCACGTCGTCAAGACAGGGCTGGGCCCGATCCTCATCGACCTGATGGAGCGCGGATTCGTCTCGGCGCTGGCGACAAACGGCGCCGGCATCATCCACGATTACGAGATCGCGCTCGGCGGCGCGACGTCCGAAGATGTGGACGAGGCGCTCGGCCGCGGGCGGTTCGGCATGGCCGAGGAGACCGGGCGGGGGTTGAACGACATCATCAATGCCGGCGTTGCCGCCGGCCTGGGTCTCGGCCAGGCGGTCGCGAACCACCTGCAGCGGTCGCAGCTGCGTTTCGCGGATAAGAGCGTGCTCGCCGCGGCGGCGCGCCTCGAGATTCCCGTCACCGTTCACGTCGCGATTGGGACCGACATCATCCACATGCACCCGTCCGCCTCCGGCGCGTCGCTCGGCGAAGGGAGCCTGCGCGACTTCGGTTACTTCGTGTCCAATGTGGCGGCTCTCGATCGCGGCGTGTATCTCAACTGCGGATCGGCCGTGCTGCTGCCGGAGGTGTTCCTGAAGGCGGTCGCGCTCGCGCGCAACCGCGGTCTCGCGCTCGAGGGCATGACGACGGTGAACATCGACTTCCTGCGGCACTACCGGCCGCACACCAACGTCGTGACCAGACCGGTCGCGGGTACCGGCCGCGGTTATTCCCTGACGGGGCCGCTCGAACTGCTGATTCCCCTGCTGGCGGCGGCGCTAGCCGACGAATAAGGGGGACAGTCACACTTTCCGAAGCAACCCAGGAAAGTGTGACTGTCCCCCTTATTCGTCCCCCTGTTGCATTTGGCCGCGGACGATGGCATCGTCGTCGTCGAGGTCAGAAAAGGATGTCGCGTGCCGATCTCAACGACCTATCGGGATAACCGGAAACAGAAGAAAGCGAAGGGCAGGATGACCACCGCCGAATACCTCCAGACGCCCGAGACCGTGCTCCCGCGCGAGTTGGCCTACGGCGTGCTCCACGTGGCGGATTCGCCCACCGTGCACCACCAGCGCGTCGTCGGCGAACTGCACTTGGAGCTGGCGCCGTTCGTCCGGGACCGCCGGCTTGGAGAGGTCCTGCTGGCGCCCATGGACGTCGTGCTCGACTACGATGCCGCGCTCGTCGTCCAGCCGGACCTGCTCTTTGTCGCGGCCGAGCGGCGCGCGATCGTCAGCGACCGCGTGTACGGCGCGCCGGACCTCGTGATCGAGGTGCTCTCGCCGCAGCCTCGCGTGGGGCGGCTGGAGGAGCGCATGGGTTGGTTTGCGCGCTACGGCGTCCGCGAGTGCTGGCTCGTCAGCCTGCCCGCACGGCAGGTCAGCGTGCTTGCGCTGACGCCGTCCGGCGTTGCGAGCCGTGCGCTCGCGTCCGAATCGCAGCCCATTCCATCAGCGGTCCTGCCCGACCTTTCTCTGACACCGCTGCAGATCTTCGGCTGGTAGCCTGGCGCGCGCGCGGGCTCACTTCGGGACCGTAATCTTCGAGGAGGTCCCGAACTGGCGATAGTCCGCGTATGTGGCGATGGTGCGCGTCGTGCCGAGAACCGGCGCGCTGCGGACGCGCGGAATCGGTCCCTCGTAGTGCTCAGACATCTTCGAGGGAAGCCACATGTCGAGCCGCTCGTCGCGGCGGTAGGTGACTTCGATGTCCGCGCGGCTCTCCAGGCGCGTCATCGGCATCTCGAAGTCAGGCACCCGGCGGTCGGGCTTACGGACACCCGAGCCGGTGCCCCCGCCCCCGCCTCCGCCCGAGCCGCCCTGCGCCCCCGCCGGAGCGCCGCCGGTTCCGGAGCCGCCCGGCTGCGTTGTCCCGCCGCTCTGCCCCGACCCGGCCGGAGTGCCGCTCCCCTGAGCCGCCTGCTGCGGGGCGGTTGAGGTCGGCGACGAAAACTCCTGCGGCAGCGTGCTCGCCGACGGCGCCCGCGCGTCTCCCATCGCGATCGCGTCCGCAAACCCCCGCATCCGCAGGCGCGTGCGGACGACAGTCCCGTCCGAGGGCACGATCCACAACGTGCCCTCGAGCGGGACGTCCTTGCCCGCCCGCGTCATCACCATCGTCGGCCGCTTCGTTTCGCGGAACGCGACCTCCCGGGTTTCGACCCCGTCAATCCGGTCCGTCCCCTTGAGCGTGAACGTGAACCGCGCGAGGTTCTCCGGCGTGAAGAGCAGCAGCGCCATCGTCGGCACGTTGAAGTTGCGGCTGATCGGCCCGACGTTGAAGCGCGCGCTCTCGTTCGCGATGCGGGTGGCCTCCGGCATCGGTGCGGCGGAATCGGTGAACAGCGTCATCAGCCGGTCGCGCCGATCCTGCACCGCCTCGCCGTCCACCTCGACGACGTCCCTGAAGCCGATCCAGCCGCCGGGCCGCTCCGTCTTCACCAGCGCGAACTCCGCCACCAGGCGTCGCGGCCTCGACGGCTGAGCGCGCTCCAGCTCCACGTGCTGCGTGTACTTCTCGACGCCGACGACGAGCGAGGCCTTCTCACCGTACCGCGAGACGTAGCCTCCGAGCTTCGTGAGAACGTCGTTGATCGCCGGATCGGTGGAGATCGGCGCCGGCGCACCCGGGGTGTCGCCGGTTATCGAAGCGGCAGTTTTCGCGATCGACGGCGTCACGTCCACGCTCCGGCTGACACGTCCGACCGGCCGTCCGTCAAGAGAGATGATCGCCGCGACGGTGTAGCGCGAAGGCGTGAGTCCCGCCGTATCGATGGTCCCGGCAGCGAGCCTGCGAGGATCCGTCTCGGTCTGGACGAGCGGCGCATCGATCGTGGACAGCGCCGCGCCGGAACCGGCGCGGCGAAGCTCGAAGGACACGCGTGCGCGCGCGAAGCGCTCCGCGTCCGCGCTGTACACCTCCAACAGGCCGGACAGCGGTGTGCCGGCCGGAACGCTGAAGGCCGGCGTGAACGTGCCGGCCGGCGAGCCGAGCATCAGGTCGCTCGCCTGCAGATCTCCCGCGTCGCGTATGCCGATGCTGATGGGAGCTTCGAGCGATCCGCCGCGTCCGCCGGCGTCGACCGCGGCAACGCGGAGGCGGTACTGGCCGGGCGCCAGCTGCAGGCCCGCGGTCACCCGCGCGGCGTCTGCGCCGTCCGACGCCGTGCCGTTCGTCACGAACACAGGAGTCCCGTCCCGCAGCACCGCGAGCGCGTAGCGCACGGGCGGCGTTCGCGCCAGGCCGCGGCCGATTTCCGCGCCGACGATCGCCTTCAGGGTGTCCGGCTCCTCGCCGCGGACGGTGTAGAGCGTCGCGGCGAGCGGCAGCTCCGTCACCTCGATCGGCTGCGAGATCAGGTTGCGAAGCCGCTGCTGCGCATCGACGCTTTCGACGGGAGGATGCCGTGTCGTCCGCAGCCTGGCGCCGGGCCGGTCCACTTTGACCGAGATCGTGGCGGAGGCGGCGTCAGCGGCGTCTTGGGGGAGCCCCTCGACCCCGAGCAGGTACGAGTAGGCGATCTCGTTGCGCATCCGGTCGAACACGCCCTGCGCTTTGCCGACCCCGAAGAAGAACATCCCCCCGGCCATTGTCGCGACGTTCGCCAGGCCCGTCTCCCGTTCGCGCGCTGCGAACGTCGCGTTCTGCGGCCGTCGCGAGGAGGACGCGTCCATGTCGGGATGGTGTACGTGGACGGCGTAGACGCTCACGCCGGCGAGCTTGAGCGTGCGCTCGGCCTGTCGATACCACGTCAGGCTGTCCATCTCGAACGCCAGGCCGCCGGAGATGAGCACGATCGTCCGCGGCGCGTCGACGCGCTGCAGCCGTCCTGCCACGTTGCTGACGGCCGTCAGCACGGACTGGACGTGCAGCCGCTCGACCCGAAGCCGCTCGCGGGTTTCGTTTTCGAGCGCAGGCGGGCAGATCGGCGGCAGACCCATGGCGGCACGCGCCTCTTCGGTCGCCGCATCGCACTCCCGCTCGATGACCGCGCCGATCACGCGCGTGTCGCCCCGCTCGAAGGCGACCGCCTCTTCGATCGTGAAGAAGTACTTGTAGGTGGGGACGACGTTCGTGCCGCGCAGTCGGCGGAGCGCGTCCGCGATCGCTCGCCGATCGCGCGTGAGGTCGATCGACGTGCCCGGCACGGGCACGAGCGAGACGGCATCGCGCTCGTCCAGGCTGTCGACCAGTTGCGCCGCCGTGTCGAGCAGCGTCTTCTCGTTGCCCGCCCTGATGCTCTCCAGGTCGACCATGAACACGACGGCGCGCCCGGCGCGCTCCGCGCTGTTGGTGGCAATGACCGCAGGCGTGGCGCCGGCGTCCGTCGACGCGCGCTGGTCCGGCGCTCCCGAGAAACGGGCGAACAGCACCTTGCGCTGCCGGCCGCCGATCTCGACGTCGAAGTCCTTTGCCCGCAGATCGCGCACCGCGCGTCCCTCGGCATCGATGACGCTGACGCTGAGCTGCAGGACCGACACTCCCGAGCGAAAACGCGGTTGTTCCGGAGACTGGGCTTGAACAAGCGCAATGGCGAGCATGAACCCGAGCGCGATGGTTGCACTGCGAGCAGGCATGGCTGTTCCCGGTATGAGGCAGGCAGGCGGGCAGGCGCAGTATAGCGCCGGTCCGGCTCGTTTGCCCCCTGCCTGGTGCCTCGTGACTGGCGCCTCGCGCCTGCTATAATTGAGGATTCCTGCCGGTGTAGCTCAGATGGTTAGAGCATGCGGCTCATATCCGCAGTGTCCGGGGTTCAAGTCCCTGCACCGGCACCATTTTTCGCTGGGTCCATTCGGGCAGCCGGCGGCCTTCCTCAGGCCCACGCCAGAGGGGCCATTTCGTGGTCGATGCGAATCGGCAGCCCGCGAAGCCATCCGAGGCCGGTCTGTCGTTCGTCCTCGGTGAGCTTCCTGCGGCGGGTGAGGACTGCCAGCGCGTTGGCCACTTCCAGCGGCCACAACGCCGGCACCTCGATGACCAGTCCATCACGGCGGTGAAAGGCTGGCGCCAGGGGCGGCTCGGCCCCATGTGTGGCGTCCACGCCGGTCTTGGAAGAGGTGAGGCCGCGACCGCGCGGTCGCGGAGTCAGCGAACACAAGTATGCCATCCGGGTCATACGATCTCTCCCGAACCGGCGGGCTGTGTCGATTGGAATTGGAATGGAGGAGCGGGCCCTTGGGTCGCCACCCGAACGCCTCGCCTAGCTTCAGCGCGACGTTCCAGTTGCCGCCGCTGCACGAGAAGGTTCGGCGCTCGGGATCCGGAGGCCCCGTCCGGACCGCACGCACGTAGGGCTTGCCCTCCTCGTCTACGTCCTCGACAAGCAGTTCGTGCGGTCGCCCGGCCCACATCTCGACAACGAATGCCACGAGTCGTACCTCCGCAAGCGAAGGGTAGACGACAGCACCGGGGTTCAGCCGGCGCTATCTTACCCCCACAGCCCAGCCTGACCGCCCGCTGTGACAGGGGAGGTCACAGTTTTCCGGGTGCCAGGACCTCCCTGCGCATAATCGAACCGTGCGAAAGCCAGGCCCTTCCCGCCAGGCGGCGGTCCTCACCCGGGACACGACTCGCGAAGCCGAGTGCGTGCAGGTCGAAGCCTGGCGCAGGATGTCGCCGCTCCGGAAGATGCAGCTGGTCGGCCAGATGACGAGCGCCGCGGTGAGCCTTGCCCGCGCCGGCGTTCGCCTGCGGCACCCGGGTGCATCGGAGCGCGAGTGCTTTTTGCGAATCGCTGCCCTGAAGCTCGGCCCCGCGCTCGTCCGCCTCCTGTACCCGGACGCCGCACACCTTCCAGACCTCTGACGTGGCAGACGAGCCCATCCAGGTCGCGCTTCGCGTCGCCGAGACCCTGGATGCGTGCGGGCTGCGCTACGTCGTCGGCGGCTCGCTGGCCAGCTCGGTCAGCGGGGAGCCTCGCTCCACGCTCGATGTCGATATCGTGGTCGCGATCGCCGAGGCTGATGTCGACCCTCTGCTCGCCTCGTTGGGCCCCGAGTTCTATGTCGACGCCGACGCGGTCCGCCGCGCCATTCGCCAGCGATCGTGCGCCAACCTGATACACCAGCCGTCCGCGACGAAGATTGACCTGTTCGTCGCTGGCGCCCGCCCGGACGACTCCCGCCATCGCCCGTCGTGGTTTAATCGTGATGAGAAACCCTGTGCTCGACCGCGTCCTCCGCAGCATCCGGCGCCTGATCCCCGCGGGGTCGCGCGTGGCCGCCGCCGTGTCGGGTGGCCCGGACTCGGTGGCGCTCGCATGGCTGCTCCGCGAATTGCAGCGGCCCGGCGACTACACGCTGGTCGCCATCGCCCATTTCAACCACCGGTTGCGCGGTGACGAGGCCGATGCAGACGAAGCGTTCTGCCGCAACCTGGCCGCCGAGCTCGGCGTCGCGTTCGTCTCAGACCGAGCCGACGTTCGCGCCGCGGCTCGGGAGTGGAAGACGTCGGTGGAGGATGCCGCTCGCCGGCTGCGTTACGAGTTCCTCGAGCGCGCCCGCCTCGCGCAAGGAGCGGATCTCATGGCCGTCGGGCACACGCGCGATGACCAGGCGGAGACCTTCCTGCTTCGACTGCTGCGCGGTGCGGGAGCCCGGGGCCTCGGCGGTATTCACGAGTCTCGCGGCGCCGTCGTGCGCCCCCTTTTGGACCTGGGCCGGCGCGAATTGCACGCCTGGCTGGAAGGGCGAGGAGGTGCCTTCCGAGTCGATGCCACCAACGCGGACGTGTCTATTCCGCGCAATCGCATCCGTCACCAGGTCCTGCCGCTCCTCGAAGCGATGGCGCCGGGGGCGTCCGCCATCATCGCGCGCAGCGCGCGGCTCTCGCTCGACGATGAGGATTTTCTGGCGGAACGTGCAATCGAAGAGGGGGGTCGTGTCGTCTTATCAGATGAGGGGAGCGTCGTCCGGCTCGCCGCCGAACGGCTGAAGGCGCTTCATCCTGCGGTGGGCCGTCGCGTGGCCCGTGGCGCGCTGGCCCGCGTCGCCCCAGGGCGGTTCGTGGGCCTGAAGCACGTGGACGCGCTGCTGGAACTCGAGTCCGGAAGCCTGGACCTGCCGGGGGCGCGCGCCGCACTTGCGCAGGGGGTCCTCGAGCTGACCCCCGCGGCCGGCTTTAAACCGGACCAAGTGAACGATTTCCGGTATTTGCTGTCTATTCCTGGAGAGGCCCGGGTTCCGGAATGTGGCCTGGCCGTCTCGGCCGAATTTGTAATCGGCGGGACGGGAACGGCCGAGACAGATAGATACCGGGTGCATGTTGCCGCCCCGGCCGTTACCGACGGGCTGGCCGTGCGAAACAGGCGGCCAGGGGACCGTTTCCGCCCGCTTGGGCTGGGCGGATCCAAGAAGCTGCAGGACTATTTCGTCGACCGGAAGGTCCCCCGGAGCGAACGGGACCGGGTGCCCCTCGTCGTGGATGGCCGCGACCGTATTGTCTGGGTCGTCGGCCACACCATTGCAGAGGAATTCAGCCTCAGCGCCGGCAGTGATAGGGGCCCCGAAGGGCACATGTTACTCTTGAAGGTCAGGCATTTGGGGGAACCAGTTTGAACTCGACTCTTAAGAGCCTCCTCTTCTGGATGGTCCTCGTCGTCGTCGGGGTCATGATCTGGAACTTTTCCACCGGGTTCCAGGGACCCGACCAGCCGATGACCTTCAGCGATTTCATCGCCAAGGTCGACGCCGGCGAAGTGGAAGAGGTGACGATTACCGGCAACGAGATTACCGGCACGCTCAAGGTCGGGCCCGACACCAAGTTCCGCACGTACGCGCCCCCGCAATTCGAGGGGCTTGGCAACAAGCTGCTCGAAAAGAACGTGCACCTGGCGGCGAAGGCACCGACGGCGAGCCCGTGGGCCACGCTGCTGTATTCGTGGGCGCCGATCCTCCTGATGATCGGCTTCTGGATTTTCATCGTGCGGCAGATGCAGAGCGGCGGCAACAAGGCGCTGTCGTTCGGCAAGAGCCGCGCGAAGCTCTCGTCGAGCACGCAGAAGAAGGTGACCTTCAAGGACGTCGCCGGCGTGGACGAGGCGAAGGAGGAGCTCCAGGAGATCATCGAGTTCCTGCGTGAGCCGCAGAAGTTCCAGAAGCTCGGCGGCCGCATCCCGAAGGGCGTGCTCCTGATGGGGCCTCCGGGAACGGGCAAGACGCTGCTCGCGCGCGCGGTCGCGGGCGAGGCCAACGTGCCGTTTTTCTCGATCAGCGGCTCGGACTTCGTCGAGATGTTCGTCGGCGTGGGCGCCTCGCGCGTCCGGGATCTGTTCGAGCAGGGCAAGAAGAACGCGCCGTGCATCATCTTCATCGATGAAATCGACGCGGTCGGCCGGCACCGCGGTGCGGGTCTGGGCGGCGGACACGACGAACGCGAGCAGACGCTGAACCAGCTCCTCGTGGAGATGGACGGGTTCGAGTCGAACGAAGGCGTGATCCTGGTCGCGGCCACCAATCGTCCCGACGTCCTCGATCCGGCGTTGCTGCGCCCGGGCCGCTTCGATCGCCGCATCGTCGTCAACCGTCCCGACGTGAAGGGGCGCGAGGGGATCCTCGCGGTTCACACGAAGAAGATCCCGCTGTCCGACGACGTGGATATCCGGCTGCTGGCGCGGAGCTCGTCGGGCTTCTCGGGCGCGGACCTGGCGAACCTGGTGAACGAGGCGGCGCTCAACGCCGCGCGTTACAACCAGAAGGTCGTGCGCATGGCGGACTTCGAGTTCGCCAAGGACAAGGTGATGATGGGCACGGAGCGCCGCTCCATGATCATCACCGACGAGGAGAAGAAGGTGACCGCGGTGCACGAGGCGGGGCACGCGCTGCTCGCCGTCGTGCTGCCGCACGCCGATCCGATCCACAAGGTGACGATTATCCCGCGCGGCATGGCGCTCGGCGTCACCATGCAGGTGCCGGTGGACGACAAGCACAACTACACGCGCGACTACCTGAACGACATGATCGCGATCCTGCTCGGCGGCCGCATCGCCGAGGAGATCACGCTCGGCGGCATCACGACCGGCGCGGGCAACGATCTCGATCGCTCGACCGAGCTGGCGCGCAAGATGGTCTGCGAGTGGGGCATGAGCGACTCGATGGGCCCGCTCACGTTCGGCAAGAAGGAAGAGCAGATCTTCCTCGGCCGGGAGATCGCGCAGCACCAGGACTACAGCGAGGACACGGCGGTCCGGATCGACCAGGAGATCAAGAAGGTCGTGACGGACAATTACAACCGCGCAAAGCAGACGATGGAACAGTACCGACTGGTGCTCGAGCGGATCGCGCAGGAGCTGCTCCTGCGCGAGGTGCTCGACGCCGAACAGGTGAAGCGCCTGGTGGCCGGCGAGGCGCTCGAGGAGTTCAAGGCCGCGGTCCCGCCGGCGGCCGAGTCGGGCGATTCGCGCAAGCCAGCCCGCGAGCGGCCGGCCATCGTGCCGCTGCACAAGCCGGTGACGCAGGAGTAGAGGGTAGGTTCGAAAGGGTTCGAGAAGGTTCGAAAGGGTTCGAGAAGGTTCGAGGGGGTTCGAGAAGGTTCGAAACGGTTCGAAACGGTTCGAAAAGGTTCGAGTGACAGGTTACCGCCGAACCCTCTCGAACCCCCTCGAACCCTTTCGAACCTTCTCGAACCTTCTCGAACCCCCTCGAACCCTTTCAAACTCCCCCATGTTTCCCCGCACATCCCACACCCTCCTCCTCCCCTCGGGCACGGCCCTGCGGCTCGGCGAGCGCACGCTCATCATGGGCATCCTCAACGTCACCCCGGATTCGTTCGCGGATGGCGGCCTGCACCTCGATGCGCGCCGCGCCGTCGATGCGGCGCTGCGCATGGTGGACGAGGGAGCGGACATCATCGACGTCGGCGGCGAGTCCACGCGTCCCGGTTCGGCCGCCGTGCCGGCCGATGAAGAAAAGCGGCGCGTGCTCCCCGTGATTGAAGCGATTGCCGCGCGCGTGAAGACGCCCATTTCCATCGACACGTACAAGGCGGCGGTGGCAGACGCGGCGTTCGAGGCGGGAGCGTCGATCGTCAACGACATCAGCGGCCTTCTGTACGACCCGGGGCTGGGCGTGGTGGCTGCACGACGGGGCATGCCTATCGTGCTGATGCACACGCGAGGGCGGCCGGCCGAGATGTACAAGGAGGCGGTTTACCAGGATGCTGCGCGCGAGCTGGCTGGCGAGCTGGAGCCGCGCGTGGCCTTTGCGGTTTCCTGCGGCATCCCGCGCGGGCAGGTCATCGTCGATCCCGGCCTGGGGTTCGCGAAGAAGGCGGACCACAGCTATGCGGCGCTCGCCGGTCTCCAGCGGCTGGCCGTGCTGGACCTGCCGATTCTCGTCGGCGCCTCGCGAAAGTCGTTCCTCAAAGACGCGGTCGGCGACGTGCCGCCGGCCGAGCGGGAATGGGGGACGGCGGCCGCCGTCGCGGCGGCCGTGCTGTTTGGCGCCCACATCGTGCGCGTGCACGGCGTGAAGGCGATGGCCGATGTCGTCCGCGTCGCGGATCGCATCCGGGGCTTCACGGCAGAAGCCGCAGAATCCGCAGAGAACTAAGTTTTCTGGGTGTTCCGCGCGTTCTGCGGTGGGTACAATCACCTCGTGGCCCGTGGATTCGAGAGCAAGCAGGTTGAGTCGCAGCAGGAAGAGGCCGCCCGCCCGAAGGCCACCGGCAAGCCGCTGAGCCCGGCCCAGATGGAGCGGCTGGACAGGGTCCGCACGCTCGAACTTTCGCGCGCCCGCCTCCTGGCGGATCTGCAGCGCGCCACCAATGCCGCGCACCGCCGGATGCTGGAACAGGCCGTCGAGGCCCTGAACGCCCAGCTCGGCTCCCTGAACCCGGACCCCTGACCTCTGGCCCCGCGCCCCGTTCTTGATAAGCTAACGGCGCGTGCTGCAGTACCTCTCCACGCTCCTGCGACGCCCGCCGATCTCCTGGTGGGACATCCTCGACATCGCCGTCGTGGCCATCGTCGTCTACGAGGCGCTCAAGCTCATTCGCGGCACGCGTGCGGTCCAGATGGCGCTCGGCTCGTTTCTCGTCATCGTGCTGTTTTTCGTCTCCGGGCTGTTGCCGCTGCAGACGGTCAACTGGCTGATCCGGAACATGCTCGTGTACGTGGCGTTCGCGGCCATCGTCATTTTCCAGTCGGACATCCGTCGCGCGCTGGCGCAC
Source organism: Acidobacteriota bacterium (assembly GCA_016184105.1). Classification (NCBI taxonomy): domain Bacteria; kingdom Pseudomonadati; phylum Acidobacteriota; species Acidobacteriota bacterium. The sequence continues at coordinate 52,228 of JACPDI010000002.1, read as the reverse complement.
CTCGGGCGGGCGCCGTTCTTCCGCTACTTCACGACGACCGATGCGGCAGAGGAGGCGATTGCCGAGATCGTCGTTGCGGCGCAGATGCTGTCGGCGCAGCGCACCGGCGCCATCATCATCGTCGAGCGCGAGATCGGGCTGCGAAACTACATCGAGAGCGGCATCCCGATCGACGCCAGGCTCACATACGACCTGCTCGTCACGATCTTCCAGCCGGGATCGCCGCTTCATGACGGCGCCGTGATCGTGCAGGAGGACCGCGTGGCCGCCGCCGCCTGCTTCCTGCCGCTGACCGTCAATCCGAGCCTCGGACGGGAGATGGGCACGCGGCATCGTGCGGCAATCGGCGTCAGCGAGGAGAGCGACGCCGTGGCGATCGTGGTTTCGGAGGAGACCGGTGCCGTCTCGCTCGCCCTGGACGGCCAGATCGAGCGCAGGCTGGATCCCGAGCAGTTGAAGGCGCGCCTGCAGGCGCTGCTCGTTTCGCGGCGGCCGGCGTCGCGCGTCACCGAGAGCGTGTATACAGGACTCTGATGGCGTACAACCCGTTCCGCAATCTGGGGCTCAAGGTGCTCGCCGTCCTGGTGGCAGCCGGGCTCTGGTTCGTCGTGGCGGGCGAGCACGTTGTGGAGCGGAACATGCGCGTGCCGCTCGAGTTTCGCAACATCCCCGAAGGGATGGAGATTGTCGGGGACCCCCCCACCGCCGTCGACGTGCGGCTGCGCGGATCGTCGGGGCTTCTCGCCAAGCTCCAGCCGGGTGAGGTCGTGGCGGTCCTGGATCTCCGCGGCGCCCGCCGCGGGATGCGGTTGTTCCATCTGCAGACAGACTCCGTCAACCGCCCCTACGGAGTCTCGGTGTCGCACGTGCAGCCGCCGACGCTGAGCCTGGTTCTGGAACCGACCTCCAGCCGCATTGTGCCCGTCCGTCCCGCTCTCGAAGGGGAGCCGGCCGCGGGGTACGTCGTTCGTGCGGTGCGGTCAGACCCCGCGACAGTGGAGATCATCGGCCCCGAAGACCATCTGCGCCAGACGGCGGAGGCCATCACCGAGCCGGTGAACATCACCGACGCCCGCGCCTTCGTGCGAGACACGGTGAACATCGGCGTGGCGAGGACCACGGTGCGCCTGCGCACCCCGCAGAGCGCACGCGTCGTGGTGGAGATTGTCGAGGCGAAACAGTAGGCCCAAGATACAATCGTCCTCCATGCCCCGACTGTTCGGCACCGACGGCGTCCGCGGCGTCGCCGGCCAGTATCCGCTCGATGAATCCACCGTCGAGCGTCTCGGTGCGTCGCTCGTGCGCGCGCTGCCCGATCCGGGGCGTACGCCGCGCCTCGTCGCGGGCCGCGACACGCGCGAGTCCGGCGCGTGGATCGAGCGCGCGCTCGCGCGCGGCATTTGCTCCCAGGGTGGGACGCTGACGAGCGCCGGGATCATTCCGACCCCGGCGGTAGCCTTCATCACGCGCTCGCTCGGGTTCGATGCCGGCATCGTCATCTCCGCCTCGCACAATCCATTTCAGGACAACGGCATCAAGGTCTTCTCGGGGCGCGGGGAGAAGTTCAGCGAGAAACTCGAGCAGGAGATTGAGGCGACCATCGCCGACACCTCCTGGCAGGTGCACGCCGAGGCGCGGCCGGAGATCGAGCACCGCGATTTCCGCGACGCATACATCGCGCACGCGCGCGAGGCGCTGCCCGAGGCGTCTCTGTTGGGGCGCCTGCGTGTCGCGCTCGATCTCGCCAACGGTGCGACGACGAGCGTCGCGCCGAAGCTGTTTCGCGGCTACGGCTTCGACGTCACGGTCGCGGGAGATACGCCCGACGGCCGCAACATCAATCTCGGGTGCGGCTCCACCCATCCGCAGGCGCTGCAACGCCTCGTCCGCGAGGGCGGGTACCGGCTCGGCGTCGCGTTCGACGGCGACGGCGACCGCGCCATTTTCGTGGACGCGGCGGGCAACGTCGTGGACGGCGACGCGGTGCTGCTGATGTGCGCCAGCCGGCTCCACTCGACGGGCGCGCTTCCCGGGAATGCGATTGTCGCGACCGTCATGAGCAACATCGGCCTGGAGCTCGCCCTGCGCGACCGCGGCATCGGCCTTGTGCGCTGCGCGGTCGGCGACAAATACGTGATGGGGGAGATGCTGCAGCGCGGCATCGCCCTCGGCGGCGAGCAGTCCGGCCACATCATTTTCCTCGAGCACCTCTTCACCGGCGATGGCATCGTCACCGCCCTGCGCGTGCTGCGCGTCATGGCGGAAACCGGCCGGGAGCTGGCGGACCTCGCCTCCGACCTGAAGACCTTCCCGCAGGTGCTCGTCAACGTGCGCGTGCGCGAGAAACGCGAGCTGTGCGAGCTGCCGCCCGTCGCCCGCGCGATGGACCAGGTCGAGCGCGCGATGGCGGGCCAGGGCCGGCTGCTGGTGCGGTATTCCGGCACGGAGCCTTTGCTGCGCATCATGATCGAGGGGCGCGACCAGGACGAGATCCAGGGCTGGGCGCAAGGGATCGCTGACGCGGTCAAGCGGGAGATCGGCGCGTGAGCGTCCGGCTGTCGGTCAACGTCAACAAGATCGCGACGCTCCGCAACTCGCGTGGCGGCAGCCTGCCCGATCCTCTCCACGCCGCCCGCGTCTGCGTCGATGCCGGCGCTCCCGGCATCACGGTCCACCCTCGTGCGGACCAGCGCCACATCCGTCCCGTTGACGTGTGCGCCATCGCGGAGTTCCTGAAGCCCCTGCGGGGTCGCGTGGAGTTCAACATTGAAGGGGATCCGCGACCCGATCTTCTGGAGATGGTTCGGAGCACCGCCCCCGACCAGTGCACCCTCGTGCCGGTTCGGCCGGGCGAGATCACGAGCCAGGCGGGCTGGCCTCCGGACACGCCGCGCGAAGCGCTGGAAGAGACGATCGCAGACCTCCAGCGCCGCGGTGTTCGGGTGAGCCTGTTTGTCGACCCCGAGCCCGCGGCGGTGCGATGGGCTGCACGTCTCGGCGCAAACCGCGTGGAGCTTTACACGGAGCCGTACGCGCGCGCGTTCGAGGCGGGCGAGCCCGCCTCGCGCGCCAGTTTCGGGAGGTACGTTGCCGCCGCTGAGCTCGCCCACGAGCTTGGGATGGGGGTCAACGCGGGGCACGATCTGGATCTGGACAACCTCGTGCTCTTCCGCACGCTGCCGCATCTTGACGAAGTGTCGATCGGACACGCGATCATCAGCCGCGCGGTGTTCGTCGGCCTCGAGACGGTCGTGCGCGAATACCTGTCGGTGCTCGCGTGAATTACGCAAAACGTAAAAAGGGGTCGGGAGCCTTTTCCGCGTTGCACGCAACGCGGAAAAGGCTCCCGACCCCTTTTTCCCTGCTGCTCCTGCTGTGCGTCGCGCCGGCGCCCGCGCACGCGCAGCGGGTTGAGCGCGTGTCGTTCCAGACCGCCGACGGAGTCACCGTCGCAGCCAGTTTTTTCGAGCCCTCGCGGCGTCCCGCGCCAGCCGTTATCTTCGTCCACATGCTGACCAGGACGCGTCGCGACTGGGAGCCGGTCGCGGCAAGGCTCGCGTCGGAAGGCATTGCCGCCCTCGCCATCGACCTGCGCGGCCACGGCGAGTCCTCGCCGGCGCTGACCGAGGAGTCTGCCGGCCCCTCCGCCATGCTCCAGGACGTTGTCGCCGCCAGGCAATACCTGGCGGGCCGTCCCGACGTGCAGCACAGCCGCATCGGGATCGCGGGAGCGTCGCTCGGCGCGAACCTCGCCCTGGTCGCCGCCGCAGCCGATCCGGCCGTGCGCTCGATCGCGCTGCTCTCGGTCACCCTGGACTACCGCGGCCTGCGCATCGAGCAGAGCGCCCGCAAGTACGCCCCGCGCCCCATGCTGCTGGTCGTCAGCCGCGAGGACGCGTACGCGCACCGCACGCTGCGCGAGCTGACCAAGGCGGCGACCGCCCCCGGCCGGGAATCGCTGGTGCTCGACCAGATGGGGCATGGCACCGTGATGCTCTCCCGCGACGGCTCGATCGTCGGGACGCTCGTCGACTGGTTCCACCGGACGCTATAGAATAAGTGGGACAGTCACACTTTCCTGCGCCGCTGCTTTCGGAAAGTGTGACTGTCCCACTTATTCACTCCTATGCAGCGCGAGTCGATCATCTTCGCCGTCTCCGGCGCGTTTTTCGGCCTTCTCGTCGGCTGGATTCTCGGGACGCAGCAGGCGAGGCCGTCCGCCCCGGCCCTGGCGCCGCAGATGAGCGCCGCATCGCAGGGGCAGAACGCGCCCGCGCCCAAGCCGGTGGACCCCGAGCGCGTGCGCACGCTTGAAACCGCCGCCACTGCCGCATCCAGCGACCCGGCGCCGCGCATCGAGCTTGGCAACCTGTACTTCGATGCGGAGCACTATCCGGAGGCGATCCGCTGGTACGAGCAGGCGCTCCAGATCGATCCGAAGAACGTCAACGCCAGCACGGATCTCGGCGTCAGCTACTACTACACGAACCAGCCCGATCGCGCCCTTGCCCAGTTCGATCGCTCCCTCGCCGTGGATCCGTCGCACGCCAAGACGCTGCTGAACGTGGGCATCGTCCGGGCGTTCGGCAAGCAGGATCTGAAGGGGGCGACCGAGGCGTGGGAGAAGGTCGTGCGGCTGTCGCCCGACAGCCAGGAGGGGCGTGCCGCCAAACAGGCGCTCGACGCCGTCAAGTCAGCGCACCCTGACATGACCGGCACCACGCCGCCGGGAACGCCGTCACGCGGGAGCGAGTAGCGGGGGTCATGCTCCGACTGCTTCAGATCCTCCTCGTGCTCCTCATCGTCCGTGCGCTGTGGCGCCTGTGGATGGGCATCCGCCGCGGCCTGCACGAGCACGGCGCGGTTCGCGGCGGCGGCGCTGCCGTGCCGCTGTTCCGGGATCCGGTCTGCGGCACGTACGTCGTGCCAGGCCGTGCGCTCGCGCTTCGCGACGGCGGGCTCGTCCGCTATTTTTGTTCCGAGCGCTGTCGCGACGAGTTCGCGCGCGCGCCGCGGGATTCCCGGTAAACGATGCCCCCCGCCTCCAACGACACCCTTCGCGCGCACATCGTCGAAGTGGGAAGGCGCCTGTACGCGCGCGGCTACTGCGCGTCAAACGACGGCAACATCAGCGTCCGCCTCGATGCCTCCCGCCTCCTGACGACGCCAAAGGGGGTATCGAAGGGATTCATGACGCCGGACATGATGGTTGTGACCGACATGTCCGGCCGGAAGCTCGCGGGAGACCGCGATCCGTCTTCCGAGCTGCTGATGCACCTTGCCGTGTACCGCAACCGTCCCGACGCGCAGGCGGTGGTCCACGCGCACCCGCCGCTCGCGACCGGCTTCGCGGTGGCCGGCATCCCGCTCGACCGCGCCGTGCTGGCCGAAGTCATCACGACGCTCGGCAGCATTCCGATTGCCGAGTACGGCACGCCGTCCACCCCGGAGCTTGCGGCGGCGGTGGAACGCCACATCAGGGCGCACGACGGCCTGCTGCTCGCCAATCACGGGGCGCTGACCGTGGGGCAGGAGCTGTTTGCGACCTACTACAAGATGGAGACGATCGAGCACTTCGCCAAGATCAGCCTCGTCGCGCGCCTGCTCGGGCGCGAACGGCTGCTGTCTCGCGAAGAGGTCGGGCGGCTGCAGGAGCTCCGGGGCAAGTACGGGATTGCCGCCCCGGCTCCGATCTGCCCTCCGGATCAGGGGGAGAGCGGCGCGGATGCGTGCCAGGTCATTCGTGCGCCGGAGGTCCCTCCCGGCGGACCGCGCCTGGTCGCCGACTCCGCGCTAGGAGCCGATCAGGAAATTCGGCTAACATACGGCGAACTGGCGGCATTGATTGAGGAAGCGATCCGCGCGTTGAAATGAGGCGCGCGGCAGCGGATAGCTGCAGTGCGCAGTGGGCTGTGGGCAGTGGGCGGACGATCGCCCGTTGAGCCCTGCCCACTGTCCCCTGTCCACTGTCCACTACATGGAGGCAGTAATGGGTGAAGCGCTCGGCATGGTCGAGACCAAGGGGCTCGTCGCGATGATTGAAGCGGCGGATGCCATGGTCAAGGCGGCCAAGGTGACGCTCGTCGGCTGGGAGAAGATCGGTGCCGGCTACGTGACCGCAATCGTTCGGGGCGACGTCGCCGCGGTGAAGGCCGCGACCGACGCGGGGGCAGCGGCGGCGCGCCGCGTCGGCGAGCTCGTGTCGGTGCACGTGATTCCGCGCCCGCACGCGAACCTCGAAGACACGCTGCCCATCGGCAAGACAAACGCGACCAAGGCGTAAGCTCTGGCCACCGGGCACTGACCACTCATGATCCTTGCCAAGGTCGTCGGCACCGTCGTTGCGACGCGGAAGGACGAGCGGCTCGTCAGCAACAAGCTGCTGCTCGCCCGCCCCGTCGATCCGAAGGGGAAAGTCGACGGCAGCTACCTCGTCGCGGTCGACACGGTTGACGCCGGCGTCGGCGAGACCGTGTTGATCGTGAGCGGCAGTTCGGCGCGCATGGCGTCCGGTATGAAGGACTGTCCCGTGGATGCGGCGATTGTCGGCATCATCGACGCGATTGAGGTGAAAGACTGATGCAGCTTGCCCGCGTGATCGGCGATGTCGTCGCGACGCGCAAGGACGAGCAGCTCGTCAGCCTCACGCTGCTCGTCGTCCAGCCGCTCGACGCCGACGGGCGCGCGGCCGGCCGCCCGCTGGTCGCGACCGACTCGGTGGGTGCGGGGGTCGGCGAGAACGTCTTTTTCGTCCGCGGCCGCGAGGCCGCGCTGCCGTATCTCCCCGGCGAACCGCCGACCGACGCGGCCATCGTCGGCATCGTCGATCACTGGTCGTACGCCGCACCGCCCGCCGCTGGCGGGGGGAGCAAAGGGCAGCCGGCCGGCCGGCGGCGAGGCTGACGTGCTCATCGCCAGGGTCGTGGGCGCGGTGGTTTCGACGCAGAAGAACTCGAAGCTGCACGGCACGAAGCTGCTCCTCGTCCAGCCGCTCGGTCCCGCTGACGAGCCCCGCGGGGCCGCGCTGCTCGCGATCGACTCGGTGGGTGCGGGGGTCGGTGAGAAGGTGCTGGTGGTGGTCGAGGGCAAGGCGGCGATCAGCGCGCTCGGCCGGGCGTCCTCGCCGGTGGACGCGGCGATCGTCGGCATCATCGACACGGTGGATGTGGGAATCGAGTCATGAACGAAGACGCCCTCCGCGCGCTCGTGCGCGACGTCATCGCGCGCCAGCTCTCCGTGGCGCCCGGCACGCCGGCGGCCGGACGGCACCTGACATCGTCGCGGACCATTCCGCTCTCCTGGCACGCCAGCCACGCGCGTTATGGCGTGCTGAGCGGCGAAGAGCTCGACGGCCCCTGCTTCATCGAACCCGTCGTCCGCTGCAATCACTGTGGCTACTGCCAGTCGCACGGACACTAGCCAGCGCCCTCCGGTCCTCGTCACCCGGCGCCTCCCGTCCTCGGTCATCGAGCTCCTCGAGCGGCACTGCGATGTCGAGATGAACACGCGCGCGGCGAGGCTGCCGCCCGAGGAGCTGCGCGCGCGCGTCGCGGGCAAGCGCGCGCTCGTCTGCCTGCTGACCGATCGCATCGACCGCGCGCTCCTCGACGCCGGACGCGATCTCGCGATCGTGGCCAACGTGGCGGTCGGCTACGACAACGTGGACCTGGAAGCGGCGCGCGACCGTGGCGTCATCGTCACGAACACGCCGGACGTGCTGACCGGGGCGGTGGCGGAGTTCACCTGGGGGTTGATCCTCGCGGCGACGCGCCGCATCGCCGAGGCGGACCGCGTCATCCGCGCGGGGCAGTGGAAGGGTTGGGGACTCGACTACATGCTCGGCATGGAGTTGCGGGACAAGCAGCTCGGCATCGTCGGCTACGGCCGGATCGGGCGCGCGGTGGCCGCGCGTGCCGGCGGGTTCGGGATGACGGTGGCGTATTCCGATCGCACCGGCCAGTCGCTTCGCGATGCCAGCGGTGCCGTGCCGCTGAGCTTCGACGAACTCCTGGTGACGTCTGATGTCGTGTCGATCCATACGCCGCTGACCGAGGAGACCACGCGCCTGTTCGACCGTCGCGCGTTCGCGCGCATGAAACGCAGCGCGTACCTGGTGAACACCTCGCGCGGTCCCGTTGTCGACGAGGAGGCGCTCGCGTGGGCGTTGCGGGAAGGGCTTCTTGCGGGCGCCGCCCTCGATGTCTACGAGCGCGAGCCGCAGGTCCACCCGGACCTGCTCGCGCTGAACAACCTCGTGCTCGCGGCGCATCTGGGCAGCGCGACGCGTGAAACGCGCACCGCCATGGCGGACCTTGCCGCGCGCAATGTCATTGCCGTGCTCGACGGCCAGCCGCCGATCACGCCGGTCACCTGAACAGGTTCTGACGAATGGTCCTGACGAATGGCGCGTCTGTTTCCGTCGTCATGCGCCGCCTGGGGAAGGCGATCGACGGCCTCGATGAGCCCGCCGTGGAGAAGATCGCCGAGGACAGCCGGGACGATCCCTTCGAGGTTCTCATCGCGACGATGCTCTCCGCGCAGACGCGCGACGAGGTGACGCACGCGGCGTCGCAGCGGCTCTTCAGGGTCGCGCGCACGCCGCGGAGCATGGCCAGGCTCCCGGTGCCCACGATCCGCAAGCTCATTTACCCCGTCAGCTTCTACCGCAACAAGGCGCGCCACGTGAAAGCCGCGTGCGGCCGGATTCTCGAGCGCTTCGGCGGCCGCGTGCCGGACACGATGGGGGAACTCCTCACGCTTCCGGGCGTCGGGCGAAAGACCGCGAACCTGGTGCTCATCCTCGCGCACCAGAGCCACGCGAACATCTGCGTGGACACGCACGTGCACCGCATCTCGAACCGCATGGGATGGGTGCTGACGCGGACGCCCGAGCAGACCGAGCACGCCCTCTACAAGGTCGCGGCACGCCGCTGGTGGCCGCTGGTGAATCTCTATCTCGTCACGTGGGGGCAGAACGTGTGCCGGCCGGTCTACCCGCTGTGCACCCGGTGCGTGCTCGCGGACGTGTGCCCGAAGGTCGGCGTCACGAAGGTCGGCAAGCCGCGCGCGGCGCTATAATCCGTCCCATGCTCCTCATACTCACCGCACTGTTGCTGGCCTCGCAGCCGGCGGCCGGCCAGGCCGCGGCACCGGTGAAGAAGTCCCCCGGCGCGGGCCCGATCGTGGTCGTCGAGACGAGCCGCGGCGCGATCCAGTTCGAGACGTATCCGGAAGACGCGCCCAAGACCGTCGACCACATCCTCACCCTCGTGAAGCGGCGCTTCTACAACGGCCTCCGGGTCCATCGCGCCGAGGGGCGATTCGTCATCCAGATGGGCGACCCGCAGACGCGCGATTTCACCAAGAGGGACATGTGGGGGCGCGGCCCCGCGTCGGGGAGCGGCAAGCCGGTCGGCGTGGCGGAGTTCTCCAAGCGCCGAACGCACATACGTGGCGCGGTCGGCATGGCCCACTCCGGCGATCCGACGCAGGCCGACAGCCAGTTCTACATCATGCGCAGCGACCGCACCGGCCTCAACGGGAAGTACGTCATCTTCGGACAGGTGATAGCGGGGATGGACGTCGTCGACAAGATCCAGGCCGAGGACGTGATCAAAAGAATGTATGTGAAGTAGGCGCGGCCTTCACGATGTCCTTCACGTCCGGGTAACGCTCGATGAACTCGGGCAGGTAGATCCCGCCGGCTTCCTGCCCCAGTTCGTGCTTCAGCACTGCGGCGTTGGCCACCGCTTTCGCGGAGTGGTGGTTGTTCATGTAGACATACGCCTTGCGCGTCGCGCGCGCGGCGGCCCCCACCGTTTCCACCACCGGCTTCAGCTCGTCGACGGAGTACAGGTAGTCGTACCGCTCTTCGGACGCCTTGTGGCTCCACCAGGCGTCGGCGTTGCGCCCGTGCAGCCGCATGTAGAAAAGCCCCGGGGTGTTCGGCTTGAATGTCTGCCGGATCGACAGGCGGAACTTCGGCTCGTCGATCTGGACGAGCGCGGCGCCCGACTCGCCCAGAATGCCGAGCGTTCGGTCGATCGCGTCGCTCCAGCTGCGATGCCGCAGCTCGACCGCGAGCGGATAGTCACGAAACGCCTCGAGGAGCCACGCGAGGTACGCGCGCGCGTCCGGATCGTCCTTGAAACTGGCGGGAAACTGGGCGAGCAGCGCGCCCAGGCGTCCGGCATCCGCGAGCGGCGCGATCCCTGCGCGGAACTCGTCGATGTCTGCCGCGCCCAGATCGTGCGGGTCCCTGCCGGTCGCCTTCACGAACATCTCGGGATGTGTGAACTTCCGGTACAGCTTGACCGAGAAATCGAACCCGGGCGGCGTCTGCTCGATCCAGTTGCGGGCAGCCGCGGCGGACGGCGGCCGATAGAACGTCGAGTTGATCTCGACCGTGTCGAAGTGCTCGGCGTAGAAGGCGAGCTCGCGGAACCCGCGCGGGCGCGACCCCTTCGGCGGGTAGAACACGCCGTTCCAGGTCCCCTGGCCGGCTGGATAGCTCCAGCCGGAGGTGCCGATGCGGATCTCACCCAACTTCCTGGTACTTGTCCTTGTCGAACCCGAAAATCACCTTCGAGCCCCGAACCAGGATCGGCCGCCTGATAAGGTTCGGCTGCTGCATCATCAGGTCGATCGCCTCCTTCTTGGACTTCGGCAGCGGCCGCTCCTTGAACACCGGGCTGCGGGTGCTGACAAAATCGAGGAAGCGGGTGGCGTCGATGTGCTGCTCGAGGAACTCGCGCGTTGGCGGGTCCCGGTTGATGTCCCGTTCTTCCACGTCGATCTGCTGCTCGTCCAGAAACCTTCTGGCGTTGCGGCAGGTCGTTCAGGTGGGTTTCCAGTACAGCGTTGGCTTCGCCACGCGTTCCTCCGGCCGCGACATACTACAATGAAACCCATGTCACGCTCACGCGCCGTCGTCCTCCTCAGCGGCGGGCTCGATTCTTACACCGCCGCGGCGCTCGTCCAGGCGCGCGGGACGGAGCTGTACGCGCTGACGGTGCGCTACGGCCAGCACCACGCCCAGGAACTGCTGGCCGCGAGCCGCGTGTGCCAGGCGCTGGGCGTGGCCCGACGGCTGGAAATCTCCGTCAACCTGGATGCGGTCGGTGGCTCGGCCCTGACCGGCCACGGGCCGGTGCCGAAGGACCGGCCGCTCGAAGACGAATCGCGCATCCCGTCCACGTACGTCCCGGCGCGCAATACGATCTTCCTCTCGCTGGCGCTCGGGTGGGCGGAGGTGGTGGGGGCGCGCGCCATCGTCATTGGGGCAAACGCCGTCGATTACTCCGGGTATCCCGATTGCCGGCCGGAATACCTGCGCGCCTTCGAGCAGATGGCCGCGCTCGCCACGAAGGCGGGCGCCGAGGGGCGGACGATCCAGATCGAGGCGCCCCTGCTCCGTATGACAAAGGCGGAAATCATCCGCACCGGCCTCTCGCTCGGCCTTGATTACAGCCTGACCCACAGCTGTTACGATCCGGATCCGGACGGCGCGCCGTGCGGCCATTGCGACAGCTGCCGGCTGCGTGCCCGCGGCTTCGCGGAGGCGGGCGCGCAGGATCCACTGACCGCTCGTGTCCATCACTGAACGCATCTACTACCTGGACGCCTACGCCCGGGAATTCGACGCGTCGGTCGTCGAAACCTCCGAGCACGAGGGCAGGCCGGCGGCGATCCTCGATCGCACCGCCTTCTATCCGACGAGCGGCGGTCAGCCGTTCGACACCGGCACGCTCGGCGCCGCGAAGGTCGTCGACGTGGTCGATCGCGACGATGGCGCGGTGATCCACGTGCTCGATCGCGAAATCGCGAAGGGCCCGGTGCGCGGTGCGGTGGACTGGGAGCGGCGCTTCGAGCACATGCAGCAGCACACGGGGCAGCACATCTTGTCGGCCGCGTTCGACAAGGTGGCCGGCGCGCGCACGGCGAGCTTCCACCTCGGGTCCGACCGGAGCACGATCGACCTCGCGCGTGACGTTCCGGGCGCCGAACTGGCGCGTGTGGAGCGTGAGGCGAACCGGATCGTGTGGGAAGACCGGCCCGTTGGCGTGCGCGTGGTCAGCGAGGAAGAGGCTGCGAGGCTGCCCCTGCGCAAGGAACCTGCCCGCACCGGCCGGCTCCGCATTGTCGACGTCGATGGCTACGACGTGTCGGCGTGCGGGGGAACCCATGTCGCGAGAACCGGAGCCATCGGCGTGATCGCCATCAGCGGCACGGAGAAATACAAGGGGGGCCTGCGCGTCGAGTTCCTGTGCGGCGCGCGCGCGCTCGGTGCGTTCGGCGCGCTCCGGGACACGGTCGCCGGATGCATCAGGCGGCTGTCCGTACTGCCGGTGGAGCTGCCCGAGGCCGTCGCGCGGCTGCAGGCGGAATCGCGCGAGCTGCAGCGCACGATCAAGGGGCAGCAGGAGAGGCTCGCCGGATTTGAGGCCCAGGCACTGGTGTCCAGGGCAACGGCGATCGGCCCGTGGCGCGCCGTCATCGAGACGGCGGACTGGGATGCGGCCGGCCTGAAGGCGCTGGCCCTCTCCGTCGCCGCCTCGCCGGGCGTGGTGACGATCCTTTTCAACCCCGCCGGCGGCCTGATTGTCGTGGCGCGCTCCGGCGACGTCGCGTTCGACGCGGCCACGGCCCTCGAGGCGCTCGTCGCGGCACACGGCGGAAGGGGCGGCGGGCGCCCGGAGTTGGCGCAGGCCGGCGGACTGGCTGGCGCGGGCGTTCTCGAGACCGCGCGACAGCTCGTTGTCCGCGCCGCGGAGGCCGCATGAATACCGAGCCGGAAAGCGCACCGACGCTGCTCGTCGTCGATGACGACCCATCGGTGCTTCTGCTGATCGATGTCATCGCGGAGCGGCTGGGGTTTCGCGTCAAGGCCGCCACATCGGGCCTGCAGGCGCTGGAGCAGCTCCGCGACGGGCTCGCCCCCCGTGTGATCCTGCTCGACCTGATGATGGAGCGCATCGACGGCCTGACGTTTCTGTTGCATCTCAAGGAGATGCCCGCCGTCGCCTCCACGCCGGTGATCGTGATGAGCACCGAAGCGGCGCTCGAGCAACACGGGGCGAAGCTGGACGTGGACGGCACCCTCATGAAACCGATCACGCGCCAATCGTTGTCCGCCTGCCTCGAACGGTTCCTGCCGACACCCGAATGACGACCGCGTCGCGCCCCGCTCCGACCTCGGCGCTCGCCGCCGGTCTGTTCCTCGTGACGTTCGCCACCCTGGTGCTCGAAGTGCTCGACTCGAGGCTCCTGTCGGTCCTGACGTGGTACCACCTGTCGTTCTTTGCGGTGTCGCTGGCCATGCTCGGCATGGCCGCGGGCGCCGTTCGCTGGCCCTCACGCGCGCCGGCGCGCAGATCGGCCGTATCTATGCGTGGGACCTGCTCGGCGCGTCGGCCGGGTGCCTGGCCGTCGTCCCGCTGCTGAACACGCGAACGCACAGGGATTTCGCGCGGATTGCCGGCACGCCCGGCGTGCAGCTCGTCCACGATGAGGCGCGCGCGTACCTGCACCGGTCGACCGAGCGGTACGACGTGCTCCAGATGTCGCTGATCGACACGTGGGCCGCCACCGGGGGGAATAAGGGGGACAGTCACACTTTCCTGGGCCGTTGCTCCGGAAAGTGTGACTGTCCCCCTTATTGCCTACCGCGCCAGGATCTCGACGAGCAGATCAATCACCCGCTCGACGCGCCACGCCGGCAGGCTGAAGTTGTTGGCGACGATCGAAAACACGAGCGTCTCGCCCCTCCGCGTCCTCACGTACCCGGAGAGCGCGCGCGCGTTGGAGATCGACCCGGTCTTCGCGTGGACGTTGCCCGCCGTCCAGGACGCGCGCAGCCGGTTGCGCAAGGTGCCGTCCTGCCCCCCGATCGGCAGCGCCTGCAGGAACGCGTCGCGATGCCGGGCATCCGCGTGAACGTGCTCCAGGATCCGCACGAGCGCCTCGGCGGAGACGAAGTTCCTCCGTGACAGCCCCGAGCCGTCCGCCAGGATGTACGAATCGGCCGGCACACCCCACGTGCTGAGCGTCTCTCGAATCGCCTGCTGCCCGCGGGCCGTGGTTCCCTCGCCCGCCGCCCGCCCGACCGCCTTCACGATCAGCTCGCCGTAGAGGTTCTGGCTGACCTTCATGAACGTCCGGCCGATCTCGGCGAGCGGCGCCGACCGGTGGCGCGCGAGCACCGCCATGGTGCCGGCGCGCCGCGCAGGATCGCCCGGCGGCAGCGCGTCAGCGTCCATGGCGTCTCCCGACACACGGAACCCCCGGGCGATGAGCGCCGACCGCAGCGCTCGTGCGAAGAAGAGCGTGGGATTGTCCACCGAGGCGGTGAGCGTGGCCGCGCGCTCGCGGCCTGCCGGCACGCGGCCGACGACTTCCAGGATCTCGGAGCCGCGTGCGCGCCGCGCCTCGAGGCTCTCAGGCTCGCCGGCAGGAGCGGTGATCACGCGGTTCACGACCGCGAGGCCGTGGTCGCCGTCCGGCGTCACCTCGAGGATTGCCGGATCGCCCGGTCGCGCGCCGGGCCGCGCGTCGATGCGGACGAGCGACTCGTTGTACACGAGCCCCGTGATGGGGCCGGAATAGGCATACGCCAGGTCGTCCCACTCCCAGCCGCTTCCCAGCTCCTCGTCGTCCAGCGCGTCATCGCTTCCGACAATGCGGCCGTCGATCGCCGCGATCCCCGCCGCGCGCAACTGCTGCGCCCACTCGTCGAACGTCGTCGCCGCCACACCGTCGCGCGTGCCGATGGACGGGTCCCCTCCGCCCCGCACGATCAGATCGCCCGTCAGCACGCCCCCGACGACCGGGGCGGCGCTCTCGAGCGTCGTCTCGAACCGATAGTCCCATCCGAGACGCTCGGCCGCCGCGGCCATCGTGAACACCTTCATGTTCGACGCGGGCATCACGAGCTTGCGCGAGTTGTGTTCGAAGATGACGTCGCCGCGATCGAGCGACTTCACCAGGATGCCCCAGTGGGAGCGGGCGAGGAGCGGCGCCGAGAGCACCGCCGAGAGATCCTGGCGGAGCCCGCCAGGCCGCGGCGGCGCGTCCGCCACCGGCGCCGCCGGCGCCCAGACGATGGCAAGGGCAGCGATGGCGGCGGCACCGTGCCGGCGGGTCATTTCAGCAGGTCGTCGAGCGCGCGGATGGCCGCGTCGTAATCGGTGGACGGGATCTTCGCCGCGCCGGGCTCATCGCTCCGGGTGGCGTACACGTCGGCCCCCTTCTTCGCGAAGGCCACGCGTTCCTCCTTCTTGCCCTCCTCGAACTTCACGACGAATGCAAGCGGGGGCGCGTCAAGTCCGGGAGCCCCTGTCCCGCCGGTCCACGCGTCGATCCGCAGGTTGGAGAGCGCGGACAGGAACGAGTCCATCTTCTGGCGATCGACGTCGCGTGCGGGGGAGACCTGCCGCCACTTGAGCGTCGCAACCGCCTTGGGATCCGCGTCCTTCACCAGTTCGAAGGCGATCGGCCGGCCGTTCCGCGTCAGTTCCACGCGCGTCGCGTTGAACGGCCGGAACTCGAACAGGTCCCTGCGGCGGAAATCGGACGCGGTCTTCTTGAACTCGTCGACCAGCGACGGCTCCACGGTGAACACGAGCGGCCTCGCCGTGTCCATCGCGTAGTAATTGCCTTCCGGGTCGGTGCGGCCGACCTTCAGCACCGCGCGCGCGCTGCCGCCGGTCAGCGTCACGGTGATCGCGGGCGCCGCCAGCCCGTATTGCTGCAACGCCGCAGGCGCCGGCGTTTCGTCGGACACCACCGACCGCATCTGCGCGGTGGTCAGCCTGCCCACGAGCCCCTCGGCTGCGCCAAAGTCAGCCCGCACCTTCAGCGGCTGCGCGATCCGCCACTCGCCCGGCGCGTGCGCGAGCGTCAGAACGCCGCCCGCGGAGTCAATGTCAATCCGTTCGATCCTGTCACGCTCGAACGCGAGGATCGCCTTGTTGCGCAGATCGAACGTGCTGCGGACGAAGACCCCTTCCATGAAGCCGGAGATGAGGATGACGCGCGCTTCCCCCTCCACCTGCGCGTACAGCTCGCCGCCGGTGGGCGTCTTGTTGCCCACGCGCAGCCGTTTCGGCTCCCGGGAGCCTTTCGTGCGGAACCCGACTTCGGCGCGCGGCGGGTCGAGACCGAACTCCTTGAGCGCGGATGGATGTTCGTCCACCACGTCCGACCGCTCGAGCGTCGCGAAGTTCCCGGTGAGGTTGTTGACCTGTTCGGTGTCCGCATCGGCGGTGATCGGCGCGACGACCCGCCACTTGCCATCCACTTTCGTCAATCGCGTCGTCTGTCCGCCGCTGGAAACGGTGATCTCCTCGACGTCCCCCTCCTGGACGCCCTCGAACACCTTGGGCTTCTGCTCGGGCGCGTCGCCCGCGGGCCGGTGCCGCTCGACGAAGTAGATGTAGGCGCCGAGCGCGACGCCCGCCGCAAGCAGCATCAGGAACGATCGCTCGCGCCGCATCTAGCGCCTCCGCCACCAGGACTGCACACCCGCGAGGATGATCAGGCCGGGGATGATGAAGAGCGCGAGCCAGTACACCCGCTGCTGCTGCTCGGCGGTCATCGTCACGCGGCGATCGGAGGGTTCCTTCGCGCGGATCGCGATCATGTTTTCCTGCTGGGCGAGCCAGTTCACCGCGTTGAGGAAGAAGTCGCGGTTGCCCTGGACGCCCAGCGCCAGGTTCGACGCAAAGTCCGAATCACCGAAGATGACGACGCGGGATTCGGCTTTCGACTGGCCTTCGGGCGCCGCCGGAGCCTCGGGCGCCGCGGCGCTGACCGCGGCCGCCAGCGATATCGGCCCCGCCTTGTCACCCTTGTCCTCTTCGCGCCGCGCCTCGCCCGTGGTCGAGAGCGCCTTCAGATCGGTCTCCGCCCAGCTGTTCTGGCTCGTCTCGACGATTGACTGCGCAACGCGCCCGTCCGCGCCCGCTGCGGCGGGAGTGATCGACCGCGCCAGCGGATACGCCGTCAGCGTTTCCATGCGTTCGTTGATCGCGTGTGTCGGGTAGCTCGCGGCGACGGGAATCGACGGCCCGGTGCCCAGGAACCGTCCCGCCGGGCTCAGGTCCACCACCACGTTGTTGCCCGCATCCACGCCCCATTCGCGCGCGAACGCGATGAGGTTCGGCACGGGCGCGCTGTCGGTCGACTCGGGCGGATCCAGCATGAGGAGCACTTTGCCCCCTTTGCGCAGGTAGGCCCGCAGCATGTCCATCTCGGCGGGGAGGTAGTCGGTGCGAGGGCCGGCAACGACCAGGACGGCCGCATCCGCGGGGACCGTCGTCTGCTGGGCGAGCACGACCTTCTCCACGGTGAAGTTGTCGCCGCCGAGCGCGGATGCCGCGCCGCTGTAGCCCGTTCGCTCGGTCGAGCCGGTGTCCTTCTCCCCATGCGCCCCGCGTACTCGAACACGACCGTGCCGTCCTGCTGAACCTGGTACTGGTTGGCCAGCGCGGGCTGCTTCAGCGGCTCGATGTACTCGACCACCAGCTTGTCGGCCGCGTGCGTGTACTCGGTGAGCCGATCGCGAAAGCGATCGACCGTGCGCGCGCTCGCGAAGACCCGGACCCTGACCGGCTCCTTGAGGCTGCCAAGGACCTTCTTCGTCTGGTCCGACAGCGTGAACTGGCTGCCCGTCGTCAGGTCCCAGCGCGTCGACTGGCGGGCCGCGATCCAGTTGATGCCCGCGAGGATCAGCAGCACGACCAGGACGCTCGCGGCCGACACCGCGCCGTAGCGCACCTGGCGCCGCGTGAAGCTGCGCCCGATCTCGCGCCACTGGCTCAGAAGATAGAGGAGCGTGCAGATCAGGCCGCCGATGGCGAGCGGGCGGTACCACTGCGACAACTCCGGCCGGGTGAATTTCAGGGCGAGCGCCGCCAGGACGAGCGCGGCGCCGAGCCATCCGATGAGATTCAGCACTCGCTTCAGCACGTCAGCCTCTCCACCGTTCCGTGTCCACCGACTTCGCCGTCAGGAAGAGCCCGAACGCGATGAAGCTGAGGTAGTAGACCACGTGCTTCGTGTCGATGACGCCCTTCGCGAAGTCCTCGAAATGCTTCGTGATTGACAGGTACGCGACGACCTCGCGGACGGTCGAGCCCGCCTGGTCCCCGACCCAGTCGATGATCCAGAGCATCAGCACCAGCGTGAAGGTGCCCACGCCCGCCACGATCTGGTTTTTCGTGAGGCTCGAGATGAACAGCCCGAACGAGATGAACGAGCCGCCGAGCAGCACCAGCCCGAGGTAGGC
Source organism: Acidobacteriota bacterium (assembly GCA_016184105.1). Taxonomy (NCBI): domain Bacteria; kingdom Pseudomonadati; phylum Acidobacteriota; species Acidobacteriota bacterium. Next base: position 33,942 of record JACPDI010000002.1, on the reverse strand, counting down.
CGAGGCGATCGGCTTCCACTCGGGGTTTCCGTAAATGAACAGGACGGCCAGGTACAGCACCGTCACCAGCAGCATCACGCAGTACAGGCCGAGCGCGCCGAAGAACTTGCCGAGGATGATCTCGATATCGCGCACCGGCGAGGTGAGCAGCAGCTCGATCGTCCCGGATCGCTTCTCCTCCGCGTAGGTCCGCATGGTGATCATCGGCAGCAGGAACAGCATCACGACCGTCGCGTTGAGCAGCAGGTACTTGATCAAATCCTGGTTCACGTTGACCGAACCGCCGCCGCCGAACTGGTCCATCCCCATGCTGCGCTCGACGAACCACGCGAGCGAGTTCACGTAGAACCAGCCGAAGATCAACGCGAAGAGCCCGGTGATGATGTAGGCCACGGGCGACGCGAAGTACGACCGCAGCTCCTTGCCCGCGATCGCGACGACGTTACGCATGCGCCACCTCCTCGCTCGATCCGTTGCCTGCCGGCGGCTCTTCGGTGGTGAGGTGCAGGAAGATCTCTTCGAGGCTCATGCGCACCGGGCGCAGCTCGAGCAGTCCCCAGCCCCGCCCCACGACGGTCCGCGCCAGCTCGCGGCGCACGTCTTCCCCCTTCGCGCTCTCGACCTCGTAGCCCGACAGGCCGTTGTGCTGGTCGGCCAGGGTCACGCGCAGCACGCCCCGGACACCCTCGAGCGCGGTCGCCACTTCCTGGCCGCCCCCTTCGACCTGCACGTACATGGCCTCGGTCCCGCGCAGCCGGGCGGTCAGGTTGGCAGGTGTGTCCACGGCCACCACGCGTCCCTTGTTGATGATGACGACCCGCTGGCAGGTCTGCGCCACCTCCGGCAGGATGTGCGTGCTGAGGACGACCGTGTGATCCCCCGCGAGGCTGCGAATCAGCTGGCGCGTCTCGATGATCTGCTTCGGATCGAGGCCGGCCGTGGGCTCGTCGAGGATCAGGACCTCCGGGTTGTGGATGATCGCCTGCGCCAGGCCCACGCGCTGCCGGTAGCCTTTCGACAGCTTCGCGCAGTGGCGGTCCGCCATGTCGGCCACGTGCGTGCGCTCCATCACGGCATCGACGCGGGCCTTGCGCTGCGCCGGCGGGATGTTCTTGATCCGCGCGACAAACGCGAGGTACTCACGCACGGTCATGTCGGGGTACAGCGGCGGCGTCTCGGGCAGGTAGCCCGTGCGGCGCTTGGCTTCGATCGGCTGGTTGAACACGTCGTACCCGGCCACGCTCGCGCGTCCTTCCGTTGCGGGCATGTAGCCGGTCAGGATGCGCATCGTCGTGGTCTTGCCTGCGCCGTTCGGGCCGAGGAAGCCGAGGATTTCTCCCCGCTTCACCTGGAAGCTGACATCATCGACGGCCGTGACGCGGCCGTAGCGTTTCGTGAGGTGTTGGACCTCTATCACCGGCATCTCCCCCTGTGGATCTCTAATTAGTAGCAGAAATGCATGGTCCAGTTATACTAGACGTATGAGCATATGCTCAGATGTCACACCGAACCTGCTCTCCGCCGATGCCGCCCTCGAGCTGGCCGAGACGTTCAAGACCCTCGGCGACGTGACGCGGGTGCGCATGCTCGACGCCCTCGCGCAGCAGGAGCTCTGCGTCTGCGACCTCGCGTCGCTGGTCGGTCTGTCTGAATCGGCCGTGTCGCACCAGTTGCGCCTGCTCCGCAACATGCGGCTCGTGCGCTCGCGGCGCGCCGGACGGATGATCTTCTACGCGCTCGACGACCAGCACATCATCAGTCTGTTTCAGCAGGCGAGCCGCCACGTCGAAGAGGCGGCCGCGCAGGCGGGCGCGCGCCGCGGGGCGAGGGCCTGATGGCGCGCGCGGCGGCCTGCGAGGTCTGCGAGCTCCACGCCGAGTCGGTCTTCAAGATCGAAGGCATGGATTGCCACGAAGAAGTGACGATCCTCGAGCGGCGGCTGAAGCGCCTTGGCGGTCTCGAAGCGCTCGACGCCGACGTGCTCGCGCAGCGGATGCGCGTAAAGTACGACGCGGCGCGGCTCTCGGCGAGCGACATCGCCGAGGCGGTCGCGCAGACGGGCATGCGCGCGTGGCTGGAGCACGAGGATTCGATCGCCCCCGATCACGCGGTGCGCGATCGGCAGCGCCTCGTGATGGCCTCCGGGCTGGCGACCGCCGCCGCCGGCGCCGCCTGGCTGGCGGGCGCGCCCGAGCTGGTGCAGGCGCTGCTGCTGGCCGGTGCCGCGCTGACGAGCGGCCTCACCGTGGCCCGGCGCGCGTGGATCTCGCTCCGGCACCGCACGCTCGACATCAACGTCCTGATGCTGATCGCCGTCGTCGGCGCGCTCGCGATCGGCGAGTGGTTCGAGGCGGCGACGGTCATGTTCCTCTTCGCGCTGGCGCAGCTGCTCGAGGCGCGGAGCATGGCGCGGGCGCGCGGCGCGATCCGCGCGCTGATGGATCTGACCCCCGCCGAAGCGCTCGTGCGGCGCGGCGCGTCCGAGGTGCGTCTCGCGATCGATGCCGTCCAGGTCGGCGACGTGGTCATCGTCCGCCCCGGCGAGAAGATCCCGGTTGACGGGCACGTGGCCGCGGGCAGCAGCTTCGTCAACCAGGCGCCGGTCACGGGGGAGTCGCTCCCGGCCGACAAGGGGCCCGGCGACGAGGTGTTCGCCGGGACGATCAACGGCCGCGGCGCGCTCGAGGTGATCGTGTCGCGGCGGCGGCAGGACACGACGCTCGCGCGAATCATCCATCTCGTCGAGCGCGCCCAGGCGCAGCGCGCGCCGACGCAGAGCTTCGTCGATCGCTTCGCGCGCGTCTACACGCCGATCGTGCTCGTCCTCGCGGTCGTCGTGGCGATCGCGCCGCCGCTTCTCGGCGCGGGGCCGTTCCGCGACTGGTGGTATCGATCGCTCGTGCTCCTGGTGATCTCGTGCCCGTGCGCGCTCGTGATCTCGACGCCGGTCTCGATCGTGTCGGCGCTGGCGGCCGCGGCGCGCAAGGGGGTCCTCATCAAGGGGGGCGTGCACCTCGAGCGCACCGGCGACGTGCGGTGCGTGGCCTTCGACAAGACGGGCACGCTGACGCGCGGGCGGGTCCGGGTCGTCGAGGTCGTGCCGGTCAACGGCGTTCCGCGCACCGAGCTGCTGTCGGTGGCCGCATCGCTCGAAGCCCGGTCGGAGCACCCGATCGCGCACGCGATCGTGCAGCACGCGCTTGCCGAAGGGGTGACGCCCGCCAAGGCCGAAGACTTTCAGGCGCTCCCCGGCCTGGGCGCCCAGGCGGTGGTCGGCGGCGCGGACGTCATCATCGGCAGCCACCGGTTGATCGAGGAGCGCGGGCTGTGCTCGCCCGCCGTGGACGCCGAGTTGAAGCGCCTCTCGGCGTCGGCACGCACGGTCGTGCTGGTCGCCTCGCCCGGGTCGGGCGTCAGCGGCGTCATCGCGGTTGCGGACGAAACCCGCGAGGCCGCCCGCGACACCGTCGAGCTCCTGCGCCACCACGGCGTGCACCACGTCGCGCTGCTGACCGGCGACAACGAGGCGACCGCGCGTGCGCTCGCCGCCGACCTCGGGATCGATGAAGTCTGCTCGGAGCTGCTGCCGGAGGACAAGGTGCACGCCGTCCAGCGCCTGCGCGAGCGCCACGGCGTGATCGCGATGGTTGGCGACGGCGTCAACGACGCCCCGGCACTGGCCGCGGCGGATGTGGGCATCGCGATGGGGGTGGCCGGCACGGACGCCGCGCTCGAAACCGCCGACGTCGCGCTCATGGCCGACGAACTGCTCAAGATTCCCTACACGGTGCGTCTGAGCCGCGCGACGCTGCGCAACATGCGCGCGAACATCGCGTTCTCGCTTGTCCTCAAGGGCGCGTTTCTGATCCTGGCGGTCGCAGGGGTCGCGACGCTCTGGATGGCGGTCGTCGCCGACATGGGGGCGTCGCTGGTGGTCATCGGCAACAGCCTGCGGCTGTTGAGAGCGGAATAAGGGGGACAGTCCCACTTTCCATGGCCAGGAAAGTGGGACTGTCCCCCTTATCGCCCCGCCCTCAGCCCCTCCTGTTCGAAAAGAAGTGCCGGTCGACGAAATCGTCGATCGCGGCCTGATCCTCCGCGGCCATCTTCTCGAACTGGAACCCCATCCCGATGCGGCGGTCGCTCCACGCCACGCGCGACTCCGTCTCGATGTCACGCTTCGACCCTGGCAGCCGGAAACGCGCGCGCACCTTCGTGCCCGGCCCGAGCGGGCTCATCGTCCGGATGCCGAGCCCGCCCTTACCCAGGTTGAGCGTCAGCGCGGCGGCGATCGTGCTGCCGAACCGGTATGCCACGGGAATGCCGAGCACCACGCGCGGGCTGCCGCGCCGGTTGAAGTTGTCGGGGAAGAGGTGCGGCGCGAGCGACGGCAGGATGTGCTGCACGGCGCTGTACTCGTTGATATAGCCCTTCACGCCGAGCGAGGCGAGCGTGCGGACCTCCTCCGCGCTTCCAATCGTGCCGCTGAAGACCAGGATGACGATCCGGCCGTCGTCCAGTTTCCGGATCGACCGGACCAGTTCGACGCCGCCGGCGTGCGGCAGGCGCAAATCGAGGAGCAGCAGATCGATCTGATCGCGATCGCCCCGCACGCGCGCGAGCACTTCCGCGGCGCTCTTGACGGTGAGGGCGCGATGCCCGGCCGCCAGCAACGCGTTGGCGAAACGGTCGCGGACGAACGCGGTGTCGTCTGCGATCAGGACGGTTTTGGTGGTCACGTTGCATTGCAGAATGTATCAGGTTCTGTCTATAATCCGAACTCGGCGCGACGCGCGCTGCGCGAGGAGTTCGTATGGCCACCTGCCCGGAATGTGACGCCGATCTGCCCATCGACGAAGAGGAACTCGAGGAGGGCGATCCGGTCCAATGCGACGAGTGCGGCGAGAGCTTCGTCGTGACGGGCACCGATCCGCTCGAGCTCGAACTCTCCGATGAAGACGACGAGGACGAGGACGAAGACGAGGACGAAGAAGACGAAGACGAGGGAGACCTCGACGACGACGAGGACGGCCTCGACGAGGACGACGAGGACGACGGAGAGTGGGAAGAATGATCCGCGCCGCGGCAGCGATCCCGACACCCCGTTCTGCCGCGACCCCGGTTCCGCTCCATCGCGAAAAAGAGCAGCGCCTCCAGGATCTGCTGCGTGGTTTCGGCTCGGTCATCGTCGCCTTCAGCGGCGGCGTGGACAGCGCGTACCTGGCCTGCGTGGCGGCCGATGTCCTCGGCGGCCGCGCCCTCGCGGTCACCGCCGACAGCCCGAGCTATCCCGACCGCCATCGCGAGATCGCGCTTCGCGTCGTCCGCGAATTCAACCTGCAGCACGAGTTCGTCCAGACCGACGAGATGTCGCGGCCCGAGTACCGCGCCAACGCCGGAGACCGCTGCTACTACTGCAAGCACGAGCTGTACACGCGGCTCGCCGCCGTCGCCGCCGCGCGTGGGATCGCCGTCGTCGTGGACGGCAGCAACGCGGATGATCGCGGCGACTACCGGCCCGGCCGCACGGCCGCGCGCGAGTTCGGCGTGCGCAGCCCGCTCGACGAGGTCGGCCTCACGAAGGACGAAATCCGCCAGCTGTCGCGCGACCGCGGCCTGCCCACCTGGGACGAGCCCGCGTCGGCCTGCCTTTCGTCCCGCATCCCGCACTTCACCGAGGTCACCGAGGCGAAGCTGGAGATGATCGAACGTGCCGAGTCCGTGCTGCGCGACCTGGGCTTTCGCGTGTGTCGCGTGCGGCACCACGACGAGACCGCGCGCCTCGAGATTGGCTCGGGCGAGCTCGCACGCGCCGTCGAGCCGGATATTCGCGAGCGGATCTGGCGGGAGCTTCGCCATATCGGCTACCGGCAGGTGACGCTCGACCTGCGCGGTTATCGTTCCGGCAGCCTCAACGAGGGACTTCGGCTGAAAGTCGTCTAAGTCCGCGCACATGACCGATGCGACCCCCGCGCCTCCGCGGCGCTGGCCGCTCGTCCCCGTATTCGTCGGGTACCTCCTGCTGGCGTTCGCCGCGGCATGGCCGCTGACGGCGGACCTCGGCGGCACGCTGCCCGGCGACGCGTCGGGCGATACGGGAATCTACGTCTGGAATCTCTGGATTTTCCGGCACGAGCTGCTGGACCACCACGCGGTTCCGCTCTGGACCGACCACATCCTGCAACCCGGGTCGCGCATCGACCTGGCGCTTCACAACTACACGATGTTCCAGGATGTGCTGGCGCTCGCCCTCGTGCCCGGCCTCGGGCTCGTCGCCGCCTTCAACGTCATCTGGATCGGCATGCAGGCGCTCGGCGGGCTGGGCGCCTTCCTGCTCGCACGCCGCAAGACCGCGCGCGATGCCATCGCGTTTCTTGCGGGCGCGCTCTTCGCGTTCTCTCCGACGATGATCGCGCGCAGCACCGCGCACCAGAGCCTCGTCGCCGCCGCGCCGCTGACCTTCTTTCTCCTGTTCGTGCTGCGGGCTGCCGATCGGCGCACGCTCGCCGACGCCGCCCTCGCGGGGGTGTGCGCCGCGTGGGCGGCCCTGTGCGACGCGTACTACGGCGTCTATTGCGTGCCGCTGCTCGTCTGGGTCGGCGTCGCCCGCCTCGCCCGCTTCGAGCCATTGCCGCAGCGCCGAGGGCCGAGCCCGCTCGCGACGATCGTGACCGGGCTGATGGCGTTCCCGATTGTCATCGCCGCGATCATTCTCGTCACCGGAGGGGGCCGTCTCGAACTGGGCGGCCTGACGATCCGGGCGACCACGCTCTACACGCCGATGCTGGCCTTCAGCGTGCTCGTCGCGATCCGCGCCTGGCTCGCGCTGCGCGGGCGCGGTCGCTGGCATATCGATGGAGGGGCAGATCGTTTCCGGCTGCTTCAGCTGGCGGTCGGCGGTGCCGTCTGTGCCGCGCTGCTCGCGCCTGTCATTCACACGGCGCGCGCGCGCATGCAGGCCGGCGGGCGGTTGCAGGAGCCGGTGCTCTGGCGCAGCAGCCCGCCCGGCGTGGATCTGTTGGCCTTCTTCGTACCCAACCCGAACCACCCGCTCGCGCCGGAGGCGTTCCGGGATTTCCTGACGACGCGCCCGGACAGCTTTCCGGAGAACGTGGCCTCGGTGCCGTATGTCGCGCTGGTCGTGATCGGCCTCGCGCTCGCGCGGCGGCCGCGGCCGAAAACGTCGCTCGGCCTCGCGGCGTTCTTCGGGCTGCTCGCGCTCGGACCCTTCATCACGGTCGCGCACCTGAACACCCATATCCCGGGTCCATGGGCCCTGCTTCGATACCTGCCCATCCTGGGCGCAGCGCGCACGCCGGCGCGATTTGCGATTCCGATGCTCATCGCCGTCGCGCTGCTGTTTGCGTGGGCGATGGACCGTGTCGCCCGGCGCCGGCTGACTGTCGGGATTGTCGCCGGCGCCCTTGCGTTCGAGCTGCTTCCGGTGCCGCGCGTCACCGCGAGCGCCCGCGTGCCGGTTGTCTATGACACGATTGCGTCCGACCCGGACGAGGTAACGGTGCTGGAAATTCCGTTCGGCATCTGGGACGGCAGGTCGCAGACAGGTGTTCCGAACACGGCGAAGATGTACTACCAGACACGTCACGAGAAACGCCTCGTCGGCGGCTATCTTTCGCGCGTGCCACGAAGGCGGATACGCAGTCAGCTCTCGCATCCGACGCTCCGGATGCTCACCCTCATGAGCGAACGGCAGCCGGTGGACCGAACGCTCGCGGAGGCTGCCAGGCAGGACGCGGGATCTTTCCTTCAGAAGGGACGAATCCGCTACGTCGTCATCAACTCGAGGACGGCTTCGCCCGAGCTGAGGGCCACGGCAATCGATCTGCTGCGGCTTCGGCTGGTGGCGTCGGCAGACGGGCTCGAGTTATACCGCACTGATCAGTGATCAGTGGTCAGTCTGGCCACTGGCCACTGCTCACTACAAGGATCTCTTCGCCACCGCCAGCAGCGAGCTTCCAAACGGCATATCGATGGCGCGCACGGCGGCGGCCTCGAGGCGCAGCAGCCCTGTCATAACCGCGTTCACCGGCCGGGACGGGAGGGCAACCTCCTGCTCGGCCCTGGCGTCCGCGTCCGAGGCCGCAAGGCCGATCGCGCGTTGCGTGATCCGGAGCGGCGCGAGGATGGGGAACAGCGTCGCGTTCGTGTAGGTAATCCGCAGCGGCTGCAGACCGGCCGCAAGCAGCCGCTCGCGCAGCCCGCGCTTCGAGTAGCGGCGCACTTCGTGGGCGAGGATCGAGTGGTTCCCCCACAGGATGTCCATTGCGGCAACGTTCAGCACCGCGTGCCCCCCGGGCTTGAGCACGCGATGCATCTCGGCAAATGCCCCGCGCTCGGCGGCGTCCGGCAGGCACTGCAGCATGTCGAACGACGTCACCAGGTCGAAGGTGGCATCGGCAAACGGCAGCGCATCTGCGCTGGCGCGGGCGACCTGTCGCTCACCGCGCTCGCGCGCAAATGCCAGCCCTGCCCACGCCAGGTCGATGCCGGCCGCCGGGCCAAACTCGCGCAGCATCGCGAGGTTGGCGCCCGTGCCGCAGCCGCAGTCCAGGACCTCTACCCGCCCCCGGGCGGCGGCGCGGGCGATCGCCGGCCGGACGAACGCGCGGAAACCGCGCCACCAGAAATGCTCGCGTTCGGCGCGTGCCGTGGCCTCGAGAAGTCGATCCAAATTGACAGGTCCTCAGCGAGTCGTTAAGCTCAGCGCCATGGAACGAACGCTCCGAATTCTCTGCACGCTTATGCTGTGTGGTGCCCTCATCGCGGCTGTCGGGTGCGGCAAGAAGCAGCCCGAGGCCGCTCCGGCGCCCCCGCCCGCTGCCGAGCCGGCGCCGCCGCCACCGCCGCCACCGCCCCCACCGCCCCCGCCGCCGCCTCCGCCGGCGCCGAAGCCGCCGACTGAGGATGAGATCTTTGCGAAGAAGACGCTCGACGAGCTCAACGCCGAGAAGCCGCTGACCGACGTGTCATTCGACTATGACAGCGCGGCGCTCTCCGAGCAGGCCCGGGCGGACCTTCAGAAGAACGCGGCCTGGCTGCAGCGCTGGGCGAGCACGCGCATCCTCGTCGAGGGGCACTGCGACTCGCGCGGCACCAACGAGTACAACCTTGCGCTCGGCGAACGCCGTGCCGCCGCGGTGCGCGACTACCTCGTCAGCCTCGGCGTGCCCACCGATCGCCTCCAGATGGTGAGCAAGGGCGAAGAGCAGCCGTTCTGCACCGAGGAGAACGAGAGCTGCTGGTCGCAGAACCGTCGCGGCCACTTCATCTTCACAGCGAAGTAACGATCTCTTCTGCGGCGCGCCGGGGATCCGGCGCGCCGATCACAGGCCTGCCGACGACGATGTAGCTCGCGCCAGCCGCGATCGCGTCGCGGGGCGACAGCGTCCGCGTCTGGTCCCCCTTGGCGTCGTTCGGCCCTCGAATACCCGGCGTCACGATCGCGAACCGGGGCCCGCACGCGGCCCGGATGGCCGCCGTTTCCTGCGGCGACGCCACGACGCCGTCGAGCCCGGCCTCCTTCGCGAGCCGCGCGAGGTGCGTGACGTGCTCCAGCGGCTCGCGCGGCACGCCCGTTTCCCGAAGCTCGCCGGCCGAGAGGCTCGTCAGCACGGTCACCGCGATGACGATCGGCCGCGCCCGTCCCGCCTGTGCCGACGCGCTGTCCGCGGCATCGCGCGCGGCGCGCATCATCGATCCACCGCCCGCCGCATGGACGTTCACCATCCACACGCCCATCCGTGTCGCGGCTTCCACCGCGCCCGCCACGGTATGTGGAATGTCGTGGAACTTCAGGTCGAGGAAGACACGGTCGCCGCGCTCGGCAAGCTCCCTGACAAATGCCGGCCCTTCCGCGGTGAACAGGCGGCTGCCGATCTTGAACGCGCCGACGGCGCCGCGGAGCGTATCGGCCAGCCGGCGCGCCTTCGCCGCGGAATCGACATCCAGCGCCACTATGAGCTGGTCCACACCACGTCCTTCTTCCGCGTGTCCACGGTGCCGACGATGTCGGCCAGGCGCGTGAGGCCGTGGCGCTGCATGTAGGCCTCGATGCCCGAGCGCAGCTTCGGCCAGATGAACGGATCGACGAAATTCGCCGTTCCCACCTGCACCGCGTTCGCCCCCGCAATCATGAACTCGATCGCGTCGTCCGCGCACGCGATGCCGCCCATGCCGATAATCGGGATCTTCACCGCCTGACGGCATTCGTACACCATGCGCACCGCGATCGGCCGGATCGCGGGCCCGCTCAGGCCGCCGACGACGTTGGTCAGCTTGGGCCGCCGTGTGTGCACGTCGATCGCCATCGCGAGAAACGTGTTCACGAGGGAGACGGCGTCGGCGCCGGCCTCCTCCGCCGCGCGCGCGAATGACGCGACGTCGGTTACGTTCGGCGTGAGCTTGGGGATGACCGGCAGCCGCGTGGCCTTGCGGATGGCGGATACCACCTGGTGCGTGCCCGGCAGGCTGCACCCGAACTGGATGCCGCCTTCCTTGATGTTCGGGCACGAGATGTTCAACTCGAGTGCTGCGACCCCCTCCGCGTCCGACAGCACGTTCGCCACTTCCACGTACTCGTCCAGCGTGCTGCCGCAGATGTTGACGATGACGGTCGCGCCGAGACGCCGCAGCTCCGGGAGCTTCTCGCGAACGAAGCGGTGCACACCGATCCCCTGGAGCCCGATCGCGTTCAGCATGCCGGACGGCGTTTCGACGATTCGGGGCGGCCGGTGTCCTTCGCGCTCGTTGAGGAACAAGCCTTTGACGGCGATGGCGCCGAGCGACGAGAGGTCGACGATCTCCGCGTACTCCAGTCCGTAACCGAAGCAGCCGCTGGCGGCGATGAGCGGGTTCTTCAAGGTCAGCGGGCCGAGAGGAGTCGTCAAATCCATCAATGAACCAGCTCTTCCCAGGCGATCTGCCGCGCGTCGAAGACGGGGCCGTCCACGCAGGACCGCACGAGGTGCGTCCGGCCGTCCTCCGCACGAACGCCGACGACGCAGCTGTAGCACCCGCCGAGGCCGCAGCCCATGACCTGTTCGAGCGAGACGGTGCACGGCCGGCCGTGCGCCCGCGCGAGCGCGGCGACGGCGTTCATCATCGGCGTCGGGCCGCAGGCAAACAGGCGCGCGGACGCCCCCCCCTGCTGCAGCGCGCGCTTGAGCGGGACGGTCACGCGGCCGTGATCGCCGCGGCTGCCGTCCTCGGTGGCGAGCACGACGCGAACGCCGAGCTGTTCGAACAGCTCGACGAAAAACAGTTCGCACGCGCGCCGCGCGCCGTAGAAGAGCGTCATCGGCGTCCCGCGCTCTCGAAGCGCCTCGGCGAGCGTGGCAAACGGCGCCAGCCCGACGCCGCCGGCGACCATCCAGGCCTCTGCGCCCGGAGCGACGAGGTCGAACGGGCGGCCGAGCGGGCCGAGGCAGGCGATGCGCGCGCCGCGCGCGGCGTCGAACAGCCGGCTGGTGCCGCGCCCGATGCGCTTGTTGAGCACCGTGAAGCCCGTGCGACGTCCCGCGGCGTCGCGCAGGACCTGGAAGATCGAGAACGGCCGCCGCAGCAGCGGGTCGGTGCCGTCGTTCGCCTTGATCATCACGAACTGGCCGGGCTGCGCCGCCTCCGCGATGCCGGGCGCGTCGAGCGAAAGCACGTTGAAGTCGTCGGAGAGCGTCGTGTTCGAGACGACCGCGGCCTCGACGTCGATGGGCATATGGGAGCAGTATAACCTTGTGCGCTACCTCCGCCTGCTCGCGAACGCCGTCGTCACGGGTCTCATCGGCGCCGCGTATCTCACCGTCCTGATCCTCCAGCTCAATCCGCACGTGCCGCTGCACAGCCGCGTCGTGGCGGAGTGGTACGCGGCCGTCGCGCTGCTCTACGGGCTGCACCTCGCGATCGCCGGATATCTCGTGATGATGCTGCTGGAGATCGTGGGCCTGCCGGTGAGCGCGCCGGCGTGGATCAGCGTGCGGCTGCAGGCGTGGACCGGCACGGTGCTGTGCTCGGCGACCGCGCTGCTGATGTGGATGAACCTGCGCGCGTTCTCGGTGACCATCGGAGACGAGGCGGCGCAGCGCATGGCCGCGGGGGCGGTGGGTGCCACCGGCGTCGCCGTCGTGCTGCTGTCGATCGCGATCATTTACTACTCGGTCGGCCGTCGGGGAAGCCGCGCCGCCGCCGCGGTGCTGGGGATCTCGCTGGCAACCTCCATGGCGCTCCCGCTCGCCGTGCGCGGTGTGGGCGAGCGGCGGCCGATCGTGGCGCGACGGCTCGATCTGTCGCCGGCTGAGAGGCCGGCGGCAGGCGCCGGACGCGTCGTGCTGATCCTGCTCGAGGGCGCCTCGCTGGAGTACCTGTGGCCGCGCGCGGCGGAAGGGCGGTTCCCAAACTTCGGCCGCATCCTCGACCGCGGGGCGGCGATGGACCTGGCCACGCTCAGGCCCACGCAGCCCGAGCCAGTGTGGACCGCGGTCGCCACCGGAAAGTACCCGCCGGAGAACGGCGTGCCGAGCGGCGCCACGTACTACGTGCGATCGCGCGAGGCCGATGTCGAGCTGCTGCCCGATTACTGCCTGGCGCACGCGCTGGTGCGCTTTGGCGTCGTCCGGACGGCGCCGCATTCGTCGGCATCATGGCGCGCCCGCCCGCTCTGGGAGCTTGCGGGCAGCCGCGGGCTGCGCACCGGCATCGTGCGCTGGCCCGTCACGTATCCGGCGCATGCGGTCAACGGGTTCATCATTTCCGATCGCCTTCACCTGGTGTCACGATCGCTGGTGCGGCTGGCGGACGAATCGATTGCGTACCCGGCGGATCTGCTCCCGGCGGCTCGCGCGGCGTTCTCCGAGGGGCCGGCGATTGTCGAGATCGCGCCAATCCCGGCCAATGCGTCCGGCAGCGGCCTCGAGACGGTCCAGGACCAGCCGACGCGGTGGGATCGAATCTACGGCCGCCTGGCGCGCGACGTCGCCGCGCAGCAATCCCCGGACATTCTGGCGATTCGCTACACGGGGCTCGACGCCGTCGGCCACACGTATCTCCGTTACGCGACGCCCCGCGCCTTTGGCGACGTGCCGGAAACGGAGCTGAGGGCGTTTGGCGGCGTGCTCGACCGGTATTACGCGTTTCTCGACGCGGAGGTCGGTGCCGCGCTCGAGGGCCTGGGTCCCGGCGACCTGTTGCTCATTGTCTCGGGATTCGGGATGGAGCCGATGACGGTGCCCAAGCGCGTGCTCGCGCGCGTCCTCGGCGACGCGCGGATGAGCGGCACGCACGAGCGCGCGCCCGACGGCTTCCTGCTGGCCTACGGTACGCACGTGCGTTCGGGCAAGATCCAGCGCGGTGCGGTCGTGGACGTGACGCCGACGATCCTCTACTACCTGGGGCTCCCGGTCGGCCGCGACATGGATGGGTACGCGCGCGCCGACCTGTTCGAGAAGGAGTTCTCGGAGAGCCGGCCGATCGTGTTCATCCCGTCGTACGATCGGTGAAGAGGTGAGAATAAGGGGGACAGTCACACTTTCCTGGGTCGCTGCTTCGGAAAGTGTGACTGTCCCCCTTATTCCGTCCGTGATACACTCGTTCCTGCTCTTTAACCGCGGTCCCGCGAGGCCGCGAAGAGGTCTGTCGTGAAGTCACGCGTCCTTCCGCTCATCCCGCTTTCCCAGGTCACGCCATGCCGATTGTAATGGACGCCGAGCGCGTCGGGCGCACGCTCATGCGCATCGCCCACGAGATCGTCGAGCGCACGCGCGCGTTCGACGAGCTGGCCCTTGTCGGCGTGCGCGCGCGCGGCGTGCCGATTGCCCGGCGCCTCGCGCAGAACATCGCGTCGATCGCCGGTCACGAGATTCCCACCGGCGCGCTCGACATCACGCTCTACCGCGACGACCTGATGCGCCAGCCCGTCGGCCCGCAGCCCGTCGTCCGCAAGACGGAAATCCCGTTCTCGATCGACGACCGGCGCATCCTGCTCGTGGACGACGTGCTGTACACCGGGCGCACCGTCCGCGCGGCGCTCGACGCGCTGATCGATTTCGGGCGGCCCCGCAGCATCCAGCTCGTCGTGCTCGTGGACCGCGGGCACCGGGAGCTGCCGATCAAGGCGGACTACGTCGGCAAGAACCTGCCGACCTCGCCGCGTCAGAGCGTCCAGGTCAGGCTGGCGGAGGTCGACGGCCGCGACGAGGTCAGCATCGAAGAAGAGGTGGCGGTATGACGGCCGAAGCGCTTCCCGTCGCCGGGACGAGGTCGCTGCGCGGGCGCCACCTGCTGGGCATCCAGGGCCTGACGCAGGAGGAGATCCTCCTCATCCTCGACACCGCCGACGCGATGAAGGAAATCGCGTCGCGGCCGATCAAGAAGGTCCCGACGCTGCGCGGCCGGACGGTGGTGAACCTGTTCTTCGAGCCGAGCACGCGCACCCGCACGTCGTTCGAGGTGGCCGAGAAGCGTCTCAGCGCCGACACGCTGAGCATTGCGACGGCGGTGTCGAGCGTCGTGAAGGGGGAGACGCTCGTCGACACCGTGCTCAACCTCGAGGCGATGTCCCCCGACATCATCGTGATGCGCCACTCGTCGTCCGGTGCGGCCCACCTGGTCGCCCGGATCGGCCGATCGCACGTGGTGAACGCCGGCGACGGGCTCCACGAGCATCCCACGCAGGCGCTGCTCGACGCATTCACCATCCGCGAGCACAAGGGGACGATCGCCGGGCTGAAGGTCGCCATCGTCGGCGACCTGTTCCACAGCCGCGTTTTCCGGTCGAACGCGATTCTCCTCGACACGCTGGGCGCGGAGGTCCACGTGTGCGCGCCGGCCACGCTGCTGCCGCCCGCCATCGGGCGGTTCGGCGTCAGGGCGACCACGCGGATCGAAGAGGCGGTGGACGGGGCGGACGTGGTGATGATGCTGCGCATCCAGCAGGAGCGCATGCACGGCCACTTCTTCCCGAACACGCGCGAGTACTTCGAGGAGTTCGGCCTCACGCCCGAGCGGGCGAAGCTCGCGAAGGCGGACGCCATCATCATGCATCCGGGCCCCATGAACCGCGGCGTGGAGATCGCGTCCGAGGTGGCCGACGGGCCCTATTCCGTCATCCTCGAGCAGGTGGCGAACGGCGTGGCCGTGCGCATGGCGGTGCTGTACCTGCTCGCAGGCGGCGGCGAAGAACAGGCGGCGTGACGTGAAACTGCTGTTGAAGGGAGGGCACGTCGTCGACCCCGTGCGCGGGCTGAACGGGCCGGCGGACGTGCTCGTCGAGGGAGAGCGCATCGCGCGGGTGGGCACCTCCATCCCCGGCGATGGCGCGTCGATCGTCGAGGTGCCGGCTGGCTGGCTGGTGGTGCCCGGGCTCATCGACATGCACGTGCACCTGCGCGAGCCCGGCCAGGAGCACAAGGAGACGGTAGCGACCGGCACGGCGGCGGCCGTGGCCGGCGGCTTCACCGCCGTCGCCTGCATGCCGAATACCGAGCCGGTGAACGACCACGCGGCGGTGACGGAGCTGATCCTCCGGCGCGCCGCGGAAGCAGGGCAGGCGCGCGTGTATCCCATCGGCGCGGTCTCGCGCGGATCGAAGGGAGAGCAGCTTGCCGACATCGCCGAGCTGAAGCGCGCAGGGTGCGTCGCGATCTCCGACGACGGCCGGCCGGTCGCGACCGCGCTGCTGATGCGCCGCGCGCTCGAGTACGCGGGCATGTTCGGCATGCCGGTGATCGACCACTGCGAGGACTCGTCGCTGAAGGCCGACGGCGTGGCGCACGAGGGCTACCACGCGTCCCGCCTGGGGCTCCGCGGCATCCCGGCCGCCGCAGAGGCCCTGATGGTCGAGCGCGACGTCACGCTCGCGGACGTGGCCGGCGCGCCGGTGCACATTGCACACATGAGCGTGCGCGGCTCGCTGCGCGCGGTGCGTGCGGGGAAAGAGCGCGGCGTGCGCGTGACCTGCGAGGTGACCCCGCATCACCTGGTGCTGACCGACGAGGCGCTCGAGGGCTACGACACGAACGTGAAGATGAACCCGCCGCTGCGCGACCTGGCGGATCGCGATGCGTTGATCGAGGGGCTCGCGGATGGGTCGATCGACGCCATCGCGACCGACCACGCGCCGCACCACTACGACGAGAAGCTCGTGGAGTTCGACCGCGCCCCCTTTGGCATCGTCGGCCTCGAGACCGCGGTGGCGCTGGTCTTCGATCGCCTCGTGCACGCGGGACGAATCACCGTGAATCGGATGATCGAGCTCATGTCGGTCAACCCGGCCAGGATTCTCAACGTCCCCGGCGGCACGCTCGCCGGCGGCGCGCCGGCCGACATCACGCTTCTCGCGCCAGACATGCCGACGACGATCTCGGCCGCGGCGCTGCGATCGAAGTCGAAGAACACGCCGTTCGATGGCTGGACGCTGCGCGGCGGCGTGGCGGCGACGATCGTGGGCGGCCGTCTCGTGTACGTGAATCCCGGCGCGCCGGGCGCCGCGAACCTGGAGGGCAGACGTGTCGCGGCTGGATGAAGTGAGGCTGCAGGCGCTCAGGAAGCTGCAGGACTTCGAGGTGCTGATGGTCAACGGGCACTTCGACTATGGAAACGGGTACNTGGAAACGGGTACCACGGGCGCGTCTACCTGAACCCGCACCAGCTGTTTCGCCATCCCTCGACGATCTGGCAGCTCGCGCAGGACCTGCTCGACGTCATTCCCGGAGACCTCCTCTCGAGGACGGACGTGGTCGCCGGGCCGGTGACGGGGGGCGCGCTCCTGGCGCACACGCGCGCCGGCCTCCTGGACGGGCGCCGCAGCCTCGGGCATCCGCCGTCGCAATTCGCGCCGTTCACCGAGGACGACGACGGCGCGTTCGTGCTTCGCCCCTTTTACGCCCGGCAGATGCAGGGCCGGCGCGTGCTCGTCGCCGACGACGTGCGGAACACGGGGAAGACGTTCGAGTTGTGCGCCGACCTGGTGCGGCGCGCCGGCGGGGAGGTGCTCGCCACCGTGGAGATCTACGACCGGGGCGAATCGGTCGTCGATCCCGGCGTCCCCAACTTCGCCCTGGCCTCCTATCAATCCGCCCACAACTACACCGCCGAGACGTGCCCGATGTGCCGGGAACGGATTCCGATCACGACGTGGTAGCACTCGAGCGGTACCGGAGCGTCCTCGACGCCCAGTACGACGATTTCAACCGCACGGATTCCGCTGCGGATCCCGTCCAGCTCGTGCGGCGCTATCCGGATCCCGGTGACCTCGAGATCGCGGGTTTCTGCGCGGCGGCGCTCGCCTTCGGCCGCGTGGCGAGCGTCCTGCAATCGATCGAACGGCTGTTCGCGATCCTCGGCCCGTCTCCGCGCGCGTTCGTGCGGCGCTTCGACCCCGCGGCACACCCCGAGCTGCTGCCGCTCGTGCACCGGTGGGTGGGCGGGCGCGACCTCGCGGCGCTGCTGCTGATCCTCCGCCGCATGATCGAGGACGCCGGGTCGCTCGAAGACTTCTTCCTCGCGGAATACTCGGACGCCGACACGGATATCGCCGCGGCGCTCGACGCGTTCTGCCGCCGCGCGCTGGAGTGCGACCTCTCCGCCGTCTACGGCCGGCGGCGCACGCGCCTTGGCGTCCGCCATTTCTTCCCGCGCCCCTCCGGCGGCAGCGCCTGCAAGCGGTTGAACCTGTTCCTGCGCTGGATGGTGCGGCGCGACGCGGTGGACCTTGGCGTGTGGACGCGCGTGCCCGCGTCGAAGCTGGTGGTGCCGCTCGACACGCACGTGATCAGGCTGGGGCGCTGCCTGCGGCTGACCACGCGCGCGACGCCGGGGTGGAAGATGGCGGCCGAGATCACCGCGGCGCTCCGCGAGCTGTCACCGGAGGACCCGGTCCGCTACGACTTCTCGTTGTGCCACATCGGCATGGCGGGAATGTGCGGCTACGGCACGCCGCGCGGGAACCGAGACTGCCCGCTGAAGGGCGTCTGCCGGCCGGTGACGCGATAGGACGCGGAATAAGGGGGACAGTCACACTTTCCCGAAGCCGCGCCCCAGGAAAGTGTGACTGTCCCCCTTATGCTCCTCGTACACGCCGAGCACTCTCCTCACCATCCGCTCAGCGCTGAAGTGTTCCTCGACGCGCCGGTAGCCGGCCTCGCCGAACGTCGTGCGCATCGCCGGGTCCCGCAGCAGCCGCACGATCGCGTCCGCCATCGCGGCATCGTCGCGCGGTGGCACGAGGAGGCCGGTCTCGCCGTGCACGACGGCCTCCGGGATCCCGCCCGCCTCGGTGCCCACCACCGCCCGGCGGCACGCCATCGCCTCGAGGACCGCGCTGCCGAGCCCCTCGGTGATCGAGCTCATCACGAAGAGATCGATCGTCTTGCAGAGCGACAGCACGTCGGCGCGAAACCCCGCGAGCCGCACGTGCTTCTCGAGCGCGTGAGACCTGATCTGCCGCTCGAGCGACTCGCGCAGCTCTCCCTCGCCGAAAATGACGAACCGCGCATCCGGCACCTCGCGGACCACGATCTTCGCTGCCTCGACCAGGTGCCGCTGCCCCTTGTGCGGTACGAGCGCGGCGGCGTTGGCCACGACCGGCGCGTGGTGCGGCAGCCAGAACGCCTCGTGGATGCTTGCCGGCGGCACGGCGGACAGCCTCGCAAGGTCCACTCCGTCGTGCACGACCGCGGTGCGCTCGGGCGCGACTCCATCGTCGATCAGCATGCGCCGGATCGCGTCCGACGCGCAGAGGAACCGGTCCACCTGGTTGTACTTCCAGCGCGAGAGCGCGTTCCTGCGGATGTGGAAGTCCACGCGGCGCGACATCACCAGCGGCGGGCACGGCCTGGGAGATGCCATCGAGAGGGCGGACGCGGCCATGGCCACCGCGTGCGAGTCGTGCGCGTGGATGATGTCGGGGCTCATCTGCCGGATGACGCGCGACAGCTTCCACGCGGCGCCGAGATCCATCTCGCTTCGCGGCGCGAACAGGATCAGATCGTGTCCCTCGCTGGCGCGCTGGCGAAGCACGCCGTCGGGGTGCGCCACGAGCACGGCGCGGTGCCCCAGCTCGCGCAGGCCGAGCACGGTCATGAGGACCTGCGCCTGGCCGCCGCGCCAGGTCCGCGCGGTGTCGACGTGGAGCGAGAACATCAGGTGGGTCCCGGGCCGCGCGGCCCGGGGCCGGGAGTGCGAACGTGCGGATCGGGCGAGACCGGCTCGGTGGTGCCCGGGCCGGACGTCTGGCGCTCCCAGAGTTTCAGGAACTTCAGCAGCACGTAATAGCTGTTGAGCACCGAGATCACAAATCCCCTCGTGCCCTGCATGAAGCCCCGCCGCAGGACGTAGTTCCTCGCGAAGGCCGCCACCGGAAGAACGGTCAGCGACGCCAGCCCGGACCGCCGTCCCTGCTCGTACATCTCCTCGGCCGCGAGCGTCGTATACCGGTTCATCGTGTCGAGGTGATGCGTGAGATCGCGATACGGCCGGTGCTGGATTTCATGCTGCAACCGGCCGGCCTCCCCATCCACGTTGACCGACTCGTGCACCCGGCGCGTGCCCCACCGCGCCCGGCGCCGGTCGTACAGGCGCAGCTGTCGATCGGGATACCAATCGGTCGTGCGAATCCACCGCCCGAGATACCAGCTGACACGCGGGATTCGATAGCCGGCCTGCGCCGGCTCGGACGCCATCAGGGCGCGGATTTCATCGGCGAGCGCCGGCGTCACGCGCTCGTCGGCGTCGAGCGACAGGATCCAGTCGTGCTCCGCCAGCTCCGCGGCGTAGTTCTTCTGCTCCGCAAAGCCCTTCCAGTCGCGATGAAACACGCGGGCGCCCCGCGCCCGCGCGACGTCCACCGTCGCGTCCGTGCTGCCGCAGTCCACCACGACGATGTCGTCCGCCCACGCGACCGACCCGAGGGCGGGCGCGATATTGGCGGCTTCGTTTCTGGTAATGATTGTGACCGAGAGCTTCGGCACGGGGGGAGGTTATCACGGCTGCGCCACTCCCACCGGTCCCCCGCCCGCCAGCGGAATCTGCTGGATCGCCTCGAAGTCCACGGTCGAGCGGTTGTAGTCGATGATCGCGCGCAGCTCGTTGTTGCGGGCGTTGGTGAGCTCGCGCTGCGCCTGGAACACGATGAACGTCGTGGACATGCCGACGTTGAACTTCTTCTGCTCGGCCGCCAGGCGCTGCTCGGCCAGCTGGCGGGCGACCTGCGTGGCCTGCACCCGTTTGAGGTTCGTGTTCACCTGCCGTCCCGCCTCGCGCACGGCGGTCGTGACCTGCAACTCCAGGTTCTGGAGAGCGGTCCGCGACTGCGTGTTCTGCAGCCGCGCGCGCGCCAGGTTGGCCTCCGCGGCGCTTCGCCCGATGGGATAGCCGATCGTCACGCCGAGCGTCCACGACGGGAACTGGTTGCGGAAGACGTCGCTCAGCACCGAGCCGAAGCTGCGGTTGGTCTGCCCGATGACCGGCGGCGGGAACCCCCCCTGGCCGAATTCGAGCTGGGTTCCGCCGAGCCCCGTCAGCCCGTAGCTGGCCTCGAGATTGAGGTCGGGCAGCCGCTGGTTGTTGTAGAAGCGGATGTTGATGTCGGCGCTTTCGAGCTGCTTCTTCGTCTGGATGATGTCGGTGCGGTTCTGCAGCGCGTTGGAGACCGCCGCGTTCACGTCGATCGGCCGCGGCGGCGCCATCATCGGCTGGTCGGTCGGCTCGAGGCGCATCGACCAGAAGTCCGGGCGCGAGGGATCGGCGACGAGCGCGCGCAGTTGATCCTCGGCCGAGCGGATCGCCGCCTCCGAGACGATGACCGCTTCCTCGTTCCGCGCGACTTCCGCTTCCGCTTCCACGATGTCGATCGGCGCCATCGTGCCGACCTCCACCCGGGTGCGGTTGTTGCGCAACGACTCGCGCGCCAGCTCGAGCGACTGCGTCTGCACCTCGTGATTCGCGACGGCGGAGACGAGGTCCCAGTACGAATTGCGCACGTTGCGCGTGATCTGTGCGATGGACTGGCGCAGCTGCACGTCCGCGATCTCCCGCTGCTTGTTGCTCAGCAGAACCTGCTGGCGCAGCGAGTCGATCTTGAAGTTGCGCAGCAGCGGCTGCACCAGCTGCGCGTCCACGTTTGACGCGAGCTGCGGATTGAAGCTCGTAAAGCTCGTCGTCTCGCGGCGGGAGCCCGCCCAGCTCACCTGGTAGTTCCCGCCCCCCCACGGCAGGTTCTGCCGCACGCCGAAGGCGGAGTTGAACCGGTCGTCGGTAATCGTCTCTTCTGAACCCGAGAGGAAGCTCTGAGACGGCGATTCGTTGCTCGACGTGGCGAATGTGGAGAACAGGTTCGGCGCGTATGCCGCGCGCGCCTGCGCCACCGACAGGTCCTGGATCTGCGGATCGAGCCGCGCCGCCCGCAGGTTCAGGTTCTGCTCCAGCGCCATCGCCACCGCATCCTCGACGCTCAGCCGCCGAACGGGGCCCGTCTGCGGCGCCGGTTGCGCGGGCATGCCCGGCACGGCCGATGACTGGCCCGGGGGGGCCGAAGCCTGCGAAGCAGGCGAAGGCGCCTGCCCGGCCGCGAACACCGCGGTGCCGCAAACGGACAGATTCGCGGCGAGGAACGCTGCCGTCGCGAGGCGAATCCAGGCCGACGTACTACGGTTCGAACACATCGTGGGTATCTCCAGGTGGAATAACGGAATGGA
Organism: Acidobacteriota bacterium; assembly: GCA_016184105.1. Lineage (NCBI taxonomy): Bacteria > Pseudomonadati > Acidobacteriota > Acidobacteriota bacterium. The sequence continues at coordinate 12,241 of JACPDI010000002.1, read as the reverse complement.
CCCTGCGGTACATAGACGGGCGGGCCTGCGTGAGGGTTTCAGAATTGTATACTTTTCCGCCATGTCTCACCGCCGCTTTCCCTCTCGTGCATCAGGACTTGCGCTGCTGTTTTGTTCGCTCGCGACTGTCGCCGGCGCGCAGGTCGAACCCGCCGCAAAGACCGCGCCGCTTCGGCTCACCGTGGACAGCATCATGCGAGGACCGGACCTGGTGGGCCATCCGCCCACCGGGCTCCGCTGGTCGGGCGATTCGAAGCGGCTGTACTTCGAATGGCGCCGCCCTGGAGAAGACGAAGCCGGCACGTGGATGGTTGGGGCCGACGGAACCCAGCTCACGCCGCTGACCGAGGACGCGCGCCGCTCGGCACCGCCGGCCGCAGGCGGCCGCTGGGATCGGGCGCACCGGCGCGTCCTCTTCGTCGACCGCGGCGACATCGTCCTGGTGGACAGCGTGTCCGGGACACGCCGGCAGATCACCCGGACGTCGGACGGCGAGGCGAGCCCGCGGTGGGCCCGGAACGACACGCACGTGACGTTCACGCGTGGCGGCAACCTGTTCATCGTGCCGGCCGCTGCCGCCGGTGACGCCCCGCAACTCCTGGTGCAGCTCACCGACGTTGCCGTCAGGAAGCCCGAGCCGCGCCTGACCGACAGCCAGAAGTATCTCCGGGAGGAAGAGAAGAAGCTGTTGGAACATGTCCGCGAGGCGGCAGAGAAGAAGCAGCGCGACGAGACGAAGGAGCGGCGGGATGCGCTGCCGAAGCTCGATCTGAAGGACGGGCAGGCCGCCGTCGATCTGCTCCTTTCACCGGATGACCGGCACGTCTTCGTGCTCGTGTCGGAACGGGCACAGGGAGCGAAAACGTCGGATGTGCCCGGCTACATCACCGAGTCCTCGTACCCCGAGATGATCCCCGGGCGGTCGAACGTGGGCGATGCGCAGGACGAGCTCCTGCTTGCGGTGCTCGACCTCGGGACCGGCAAGAGCGTGTGGGTCGAGGCGACGTTCGCCGCGCCACGCCCGGTCCGCTGGACGATGCCCGTTTTTTCGAGAGACGGGAAAGACGCCGTGGCGTCGGCGCGCGCCGGCGACAACAAGGACCGCTGGCTCGTCACGATCGATCCTGCCACCGGTAAGGCCCGCGTCGTCGAGCACACGCACGATGAGGCGTGGGTGCGTGATGGGGGCACGCCAGCGCAGTTCCTCGAGGATGGAAAGCGCGTGTACTTCCTGTCGGAGCGCGATGGATGGATGCACCTCTACACCGTCGATGTGACGGCGGCGGACCCGCGTCCCACGCAGATCACGGAAGGGAATTTCGAGATCGACGAGGTTCAGCTGTCGGCTGACGGCCGCACGTTCTACGTGACCTCGACGGAGCATCATCCCGCCGAGCGCCACCTCTACGCCGTGCCTGTTGACGGGGGTGCGCGGGCGCGCATCACGTCGATGACCGGCTCGAACGAGGCGGAAGTCTCGCCCGACGGCGCCGCGCTCGGTCTCGTCCACTCGTACGCCACGAAGCCGCCGGAGGTATTCATCATGCCGAACCGCGCCGGCGCGGCGGCGCGGCAGGTGACGACCACCCCCACCGCGGAGTGGCGGGCGTTCAGATGGATCGATCCGCAGATCGTCACGTTCCCGGCACGCGACGGCGCCCGTGTGTACGCCAGGCTCTATCGTCCCGAGATGATTGGCGCCCGGCCCGATCCGGCAAAGCCGGGCGTCGTCTTCGTGCACGGCGCGGGCTACCTGCAGAACGCGCACAAGTACTGGTCCACCTACCACCGCGAGTACATGTTCCACAACCTGCTCGCCTCGCGCGGCTACGTGGTGCTGGACGTCGATTACCGCGCGAGCCGCGGCTACGGGCGCGACTGGCGCACCGCGATCTACCGCCACATGGGAGGCAAGGACCTCGATGACGTCGTGGACGGCGCACGATATCTTGCCGCCACGCAGGGCGTGAACCCGAGGCGCATCGGCGTCTACGGCGGAAGCTACGGCGGGTTCATCACCCTCATGGCGATGTTCACGACGCCGGACGTGTTCGCCGCGGGCGCCGCCCTGCGGCCCGTCACCGACTGGGCGCACTACAACCACGGCTACACGTCGAACATCCTCAACGTTCCTCACGGGGACCAGGAGGCGTACAGGCGCAGCTCGCCGATCTACTTTGCCGAGGGCCTGAAAGGCGCGCTGCTCATCTGCCACGGCATGGTCGATACCAACGTGTTCTTCCAGGACTCGGTGCGCCTCGCGCAGCGGCTGATCGAACTGCGGAAGGAAAACTGGGAGCTCGCGGCGTACCCGGTCGAGAACCACAGCTTCACCGAAGCCACGAGCTGGGCCGACGAGTACAGGCGGATCCTGAAGCTGTTCGAGGCGAACCTGCGGCAGCGCGGTCGCGCGTGGCGGGGCACCGCAGCGCGTTGAGTGGAAACGACGTCAATCAGCTTCCGTGGGCAGTGACCGCTGGAATAGGTCGCGAACAGCTGAAATCATGACATCCCGGTCGCTGGCTCCGGCGGAAGCACCGTCGGGCTGTGAAGTTTCTCCAGGTCCGAGCCAATAGTCGCGAGATTCCGAGACTGCCTCCCGCGGATTATGTTGTAGCCAACTGTGTAGCAGTAAAGGCTCACCGGAATGAACTTAACTTCTATGCCGTTGCTGACAACCACTCGTGATCGGGATTTCGAGGTGACGAGCACCTTGCTCTGTCCGTTCGCCGCGGAGAATTCGAATAGGTTGTTCAGTTCGTGCGGCTTGTCAACGAATCTGTCAGTCCATTTGACTTCAACGGCCCACGCCGGCCTCTGTTCATCGTTAAGGCAAACGATGTCGACTTCGCCTTTTGGCCAGCGCGCGTATCGTAACGTTGTTCTCACGTCAGCATGAAACCATTGCGAAAAAGCGCCGGTCTCCGCGAGATCACCGAACGCGTCATCGGTGTCATTCAGCGGCGAAAAAAGTGCACTGCGGATTGATGGATTGGTCAGGTATACCTTGAAGAAGTTGGCGCGCTGAAATCGTCTGCCGCGACGATCGATACGGTGCACCGTGCGGATGAGGAATGCAGCCTCTAGATACTCGATATATCGTTTCAGCGTGTTCTTTGCTACTCCCGAATTTCTTGATAAGCCTTCCAAAGACACTTCATTTGCCGTGTTGAAGGCAAGGGTCGTGAACAGTGAGTTCAGTTCTTGAATGTCTTGGATTCCATAAAGGCTCGGAAGATCTCGCAGCAGGACTTTGTCGATGATGTCACTCTTGATGAACCGAGCGAGGTCGTCTTGGATGTCTGGCGAGAAGATGACTTCCGGATACCCGCCGAAGTTCAGGTACTTAACGAACTCGGTATTGAGCGCCTCGATGTCGTCCGTACCGAAAAAGGCCGACCCTTGAGGGCCGCTCTTGTCAGGAGCGGTCAAGAGATTCGTTTTGTCCAGAAGGCCGATGTACTCGCAGAAAGTGAGGGGTGGCAACAAAAAGTCGGTAAAACGGCCGGCTCCCGACTCGTTACTCTTCAACTTCAGCGCCGCAGCAGCCGATCCGGATGCGACGAATCGAATGTGGGGTTCGGTGTCGACGAGCGTCTTCAAGTGCACTTCCCAGTCGCGTAGGTACTGAACCTCGTCGAAGAATACGTACGCAGGAGACCCGCCCGATGAAATCGCCGCGGCTTCCCTGCAAAGCGCAAGTAAGTCACCTAGGCCGCACCCGTTGTAAAGCGGGTGATCGACTGAGACATAACAGATTCGGTTGGGCTCGACTCCGTCCCGAATGAGCTCTTGGACTGTATGGTGCAGCAAGACGGTCTTGCCAACACGTCGCGGCCCCATGAGAAGCACGGCACGCCGCACCGAAAGATTCGTTATTAGAGGAAACAGGAGTTCAAGATAGTCACGGCGCCGCATTTCATCCCATGCTGGGTTGATCGTGTGGGGCGCGCGCCACCAAGGGTTCTCCGCTTGAATCCTCCGGACGACTTGGTCTTTCGGAATTTCCCGCACCGCCCGAGAGTACCATCGACGGTCGCTAAAATCAACGCGCTGACTCTAATTTGTAAGTGCCTGTAAACAAATGGCATACTCCGACACGTTCCGATGCGGACGCGCGGGTCGATGAGCCGAAGGGGGCTGCCGCTAAGCGCCATCCGTCGAGAACCCGCCGCGCACCCCCGGACGGGGCATGGTGCCACAGGCCAGCAGGCGCCTCGCGTTCCAGCGTGCGTCGCAGCCGCTCCAAGCCGGGAGCGTCAGCTCACCAGTGCCCCCGTTCGGTGCGATGCGATCGCCCGCGGGGCTCACGCCCGTAAATCCGGCGCGCGGATCACGCCGGACCGGCTTCCCCGGACCGCGTGAGTCGGACGAGGGCGGCGGAGAGCGCGCACCCGGCGAGCGTCCCGGGCTGCGGCATCGGGGCAGATAGCGAACGTAGAGAGTACAATCGGTCCTCCGCATGCACCGAAACGACGTCCTTGATCTCTTCCGCCGGTCGGGCGCGCTGCTCGAAGGGCACTTCAGGCTCTCGTCCGGATTGCACAGCGGCGGCTACCTGCAATGCGCGCTGGTGCTGCAGGATCCGCGCGACGCCGAGACGCTCGGCCGCGCGCTGGCCGGGAAGGTTCGTGGGCTGAACGTCGAGGTCGTGCTGTCGCCGGCCATGGGCGGCCTCATCATCGGCCACGAGGTGGCCCGCGCGCTCGGCGCGCGCGCGATCTTCGCCGAGCGCGTCGAGGGACGGCTCACCCTCCGGCGCGGCTTCGCGTTGAAGCCGGGCGAGCGCGTGCTCGTCGTCGAGGACGTGCTGACCACCGGCCTGTCCACCCGCGAGACGATTGACGTCGCGCGCGCCGCGGGCGCGGATGTGGTCGGCGCTGCCGCGATCATCAACCGCAGCGAGTCGCACGGGCTTGACGTCGGTTTTGCCGCGCTGGCCGACTACCCGCTGCCGGCCCACCAGCCCGGCGCATGCCCCCTGTGCGCGGAAGGGAAGCCCGTCGTCAAGCCGGGGTCGCGCGGTGCCTGAGCGACGCAACGCCAGACTCACCCTTCAGTACGACGGCACGGGCTACGTCGGCTGGCAGCGGCAGGCGCGCGGCGTGTCGATCCAGGCCCTTCTCGAAGACGCGCTCGCGACGCTTGAAGGCGCGCCGGTCACCGTCACGGGCGCCGGGCGCACCGACGCCGGCGTCCACGCCCTTGCGCAGGTCGCGAGCGTCCCGCTCACCGTGTCGCTCGACGATGAGACGCTGCAGCGGGCGCTCAACGCGAAACTGCCGGATGACGTGCGGGTGGTTTCCGTCGAGCGCGCGCCGGACGATTTTCACGCGCGTTTCAGCGCCCGCGCGAAGACCTACGAGTACCGCATCGTGACCGGGCCGTTCCTGTCTCCATTCGAACGGCGCTACGCGTGGCACCTGCCGCACCTGCGGGACGTCGCGGCGATGCAGGCGGCAGCCGCCGCGCTCGTCGGCGTCCACGACTTCGCCGCGTTCCAGGCGGCCGGTGGTTCCGTCAAGACGACGGAGCGGGAAATCACCTCGCTCGAGGTGGAGTTCGACGACCCGCACCTGTCGGTCGTCGTCACCGCGAACGGGTTTCTCAGGCACATGGTCCGCACGATCGTCGGGACGCTGGCCCAGGTCGGCGCGAGGCGCGCCGTGCCGGAGTGGGTCGCGGGCGTGCTCGAGTCGCGGGATCGGTCGCTCGCCGGGCCGACGGCACCGGCCCTGGGACTGTTCCTCGTTTCCGTGGACTATTGACGGCAGATACTTTGTGATGCAAAGTACGAGGACGCCGGCGCCGCCGACTGCGGTATGATCGGTGTTTATCGCTGTCATGGGGTTTCAAGACATCCTGTCGGTCTGTCCCCCCGGGTCCGCCGAGGAGTCGCTCGTCCGCCAGATCAACTTCGATCAGCTGCCGCGGCATGTCGCGATCATCATGGACGGCAACGGCCGGTGGGCGGCGCAGCGGCACCTGCCGCGCGTGGAAGGGCACCGCGCGGGGATCGACTCGGTGCGCGACGTCGTCGAGTCATCCGCGCGCATCGGCGTCGGCGTGCTGACGCTCTACGCGTTCTCGGTCGAGAACTGGAAGCGCCCCGCGACCGAGGTGTCCACGCTCATGATGCTGCTCAAGCGCTATCTGCGCCTCGAGCTGAACACGCTCCTGGGCAATAACATCCGCTTCAACGTCATCGGCCGCCCCGACGAGCTGGCGGCGGACGTGCGTCGCGAGCTCGAGAGCGGCCAGACAAAGACCGCGGGCTGTACCGGCATGCTGTTCAACATCGCGTTGAACTACGGCGGGCGCGCCGAGATCGTCGACGCGCTCAAGCGGGCGATTGCGCAGGGCCTGGCGCCCGCCGACATCGACGAGACGACGATTGGCCACCTGCTGTATACGGCGGGACAACCCGATCCCGACCTGCTCATCCGGACGAGCGGCGAGATGCGCGTGAGCAACTTCCTGCTCTGGCAGATTGCCTATTCCGAGATCTGGGTCACCGAGACCCTGTGGCCCGACTTCCGCAAGCGTCACCTCCTCGAGGCGATTCTCGCCTTCCAGAAGCGGGAGCGCCGCTACGGCGGGATCCCGCAGCCGGCCGTCGCGGGGCGCTGAGTGCCGCACGCGCTGAATTGCCGCGAGGCGAAGTCATGCTCCAGAGAGTCTTGAGCGCGCTCGTCCTCCTGCCCGTTGTCCTCGGCACGATCTGGTTCCTCCCGCCGGTGGCCACGCTCGTCCTCGCCCTGGTCGCGCTGGTCCTGGCCTTCTTCGAGTACGTGACGCTCGCCGAGCAGCTCGGCGCCCGTGTGTATTGGCTGGTCTCGCTGGCTGCGACCGTGGCGGCGGCGATCGCGATGGTCTCGCCCGGCGCGCCGCTCGATGTCGTCCTGATCTCCGCGCTGATTGTCGTCGGGGGCCTCACGGTCGGGGCGGGCGTGCCGGACGCCGCGCGGCTGCGCGACGCGACGTCCAGCCTGTTTCCGGTGATCTATCTCGGCGTGCCGATCGGGGCGCTCGTGGCGGTCCGCGCGTCGGTGAGCCGCGAGGCGGCGCTTCTGCTCATCGCCGCGCTCGTGCTCAGCGACACCGCGCAGTATTACGCCGGCCGCGCGTTTGGGCGCCGCCCCCTCGCACCCACGATCAGCCCGAAGAAGACCATCGAGGGGGCGTTCGGCGGGCTCGTCGTGGGCACCGCGGCGACGGTCGGCTTCGGCCTGTACTGGCTTCCCGGGGTTCCGCCCGCGGCCCTGGCGATGCTTGGCGCCGCGCTCGTCGAGCTCGGCATCGTGGGCGACCTGTTCGAGTCGCTGCTCAAGCGCAGCGCGGGAGTGAAGGACAGCTCGTCGCTGATTCCGGGGCATGGCGGCCTGCTCGATCGCCTCGACAGCTGGCTCTTCGCCGCGCCGGTGTACTACGTGTTCCTGCGCTACGCGGTGCTGAAGTGACGTGCACGCGCAAACGCATCGCCATTCTCGGCTCGACCGGATCGATCGGCTGCAGCGCGCTTGCCGTCGCGGAGGCCTACCCGGACCGCATCGAGGTCGTGGGACTCGCCGCGGGCGAAAACGCGCAGCGGTTCGCGGAGCAGGTGCGGAAGTTCCGGCCGCGTGCCGTGGCGATGGCGACGCGGGCGGCCCTGGACGAGGCGCGCGCGGCGTTCGCCGCCGGCGCGCGCCTCGCCGTCGAAGCGGCGGGCGCTGAAGGCCTCCTCGCGATCGCGACGCACCCCGACGTGGACATCGTGCTGTTCGCCTCCTCCGGCACCGCGGGGCTCGATGCCGTGCTCGCGGCCATCGAGGCGGGCAAGACCATCGCGCTGGCCAACAAGGAAGTCCTCGTCATGGCCGGCGCGATCGTGACAGGCGCGGCGCGCCGGCGGCACGTGCGCATCCTGCCGGTCGACAGCGAGCACAACGCGATCCACCAGTGCCTGCACGGGCGCGCGCAGCACGAGGTCGAGCGGCTCATTCTCACGGCGTCCGGCGGCCCCTTCCGCACGCTCGGGCCGGACGCGCTCGAGCGCGTGACCCCTGAAGACGCCCTGCGTCATCCGACGTGGCGCATGGGGCCGAAGATCACCATCGACTCTGCGACGTTGATGAACAAGGGGCTCGAGGTGATCGAAGCGCACTGGCTGTTCGACATGCCGGGCGAGCGGATCGACGTGGTCGTGCACCCGCAGTCGATCGTCCACTCGATGGTCGAGTTCAAGGACCGCTCCGTCATCGCGCAGCTCGGCGTGACCGACATGCGGCTGCCGATCCAGTACGCGCTCTCCTATCCGGAGCGCTGGGACGGCACGCTCGAGCGGCTCGACCTGACGCGCGCCGGCAGCCTCGAGTTTCTGCCGCCAGACCCGCGCAGGTTCCCGTGCCTGCCGCTCGCGTACCGTGCGTTGCGTGACGGCGGCGCGCTGCCCATCGTGCTCAACGCGGCCAACGAAATCGCCGTCGAGGCGTTCCTCGCGCATCGCCTGCCGTTCACCGGGATCCCGCGCCTCATCGAGCGGGCCATCGAAGATGCGGAACGCCGCCCGTCTGTCGACGTCAAATCACTGACCGACGTGCGCGAGGCCGACCGCTGGGCGCGCAGTCGGGCCGAAGAGCTGCTCGCCGCCGCCGGCGCCTGACGGGCTGTTACAATCAATCCAGGGTCTATGACACATCTGTGGGCTTTCCTGCTGGTTCTTGGCGTGCTCGTGTTCGTCCACGAGCTCGGCCATTTCCTCATGGCGCGCCGGATTGGCGTGCGCGTGCTGACGTTTTCGCTGGGTTTCGGCCCGAAGCTGCTGAAGTTTCGCCGCGGCGACACCGAGTACGCGATCAGCGCCATTCCGCTCGGCGGCTACGTGAAGATGGCGGGGGAGAACCCTGACGAATCGCTCACCGGGCGCCCGGACGAGTTCATGTCGCGCACCAAGTGGGAGCGCTTCCTCGTCTACATCATGGGCCCGATGATGAACCTCGCGCTCGCCGTCGTCGTGATGGCGTTCGTGCTCTACCAGGGTGCGGACGTTCCGGCGTACGAGACGGAGCCGCCCGTGATCGGCCGCGTGCTCGAGGGGTCTCCGGCGGAGGCCGCGGGCCTCCGGGCGGGGGACCGCATCCTCGAAATCAACGGCCGGGCCATCCCGGACTGGGAAGCCTTCAGCCTGGCGATCCTGCCGAAGGCGGGCCGCGAGGTCACCATTCTCGCCACGCGTGAAGGCGTTCGACAGCAGGTCATCGTCACGCCGATCGGCCAGACGAAGTACGAGATCGGCGACATCGGCATCCAGCCGCTCGTGCACCCGCAGGTCGCCGGCGTGACGGCGGGCGAGCCCGCGGACCAGGCGGGCCTGCGCAAGGGGGACGTCATCCTCGCCGTCGACGGCGTCCGCAACGTGCAGTACGACGATCTCGTGACCCACATCCGCTCGCGCGACGGGCGTCCCGTGCGGTTTGCCATCCGCCGCGACGGCGCGGAGCGCGAGATCGTGGCGACGCCGCGCAGCAAGCGCATCGGCGTGCAGCTCACCGCCTTCGAAGTGCGCACGATCGAGCCGGGACCGCTGCAGGCGGTGGCCATGAGCTTCGAGCGCAACTGGGACTGGACCAGGCTGATCTTCCGCACGCTCGCGGGCCTCTTCACGCGCGAGACCTCTGTCAGGCAGCTGATGGGTCCTGTCGGGATCGCCGAGCTGTCCGGCGGCGCCGCCCAACTCGGGTGGGTGCCGCTGCTGAACCTGATGGCGATGATCTCGCTGAACCTCGGGTTGCTGAACCTGATGCCGATCCCCGTCCTCGACGGCGGCCACATCGCCATCATGGCGATGGAAGGCGCCGCGCGGCGCGACTTCAGCATCCGCGTCAAGGAGCGGCTGCTCTTCGCCGGCTTCGTGGTGCTGATGGCGCTCATGGTCACGGTCATCTACAACGACCTGACCCGCGTGCAGTGGATCGAGCGCCTCATGCCCTGGCGGTAACAACCCGCCCCATGCTTCGAGGTCTCGGCGTCCGACGCGAGTTCGGCCCGATGCTGCAGCTCGCGGCGCCGGTGGTCCTCGCCGAGCTCGGATGGATGTTCATGGGCGTGGTCGACACGCTCATGGTCGGCCCGCTCGGGCCGGAAGCGATCGGGGCGGTCGGCGTCGGCAGCAGCCTGTTCATGGCGCTCGCCGTGTTCGGCATCGGGATCCTTCTCGGCCTCGACACGCTCGTCTCGCAGGCCTTCGGCGCCTCGCGCATGGACGAGTGTCACACGTGGCTCGTTCACGGGACGGCCGCCGCCGTCGTTCTCGCGATCCCTCTCACGGCCGCCTGCATCGGAATCAGCGCGACGCTCGACGTGTGGGGCCTCGACCCGCGCGTCATGCCGCTGACGCAGGCATACTTCAACGTCGTCTTGTGGTCGTCGCTTCCGCTGCTGCTCTACGGGGCGTTCCGCCGCTACCTCCAGGCACTGACGATGGTCAGGCCCGTGATGGCGGCGCTGATCTCGGCCAACGTCGTCAACGCCATCGCCAACTATCTGCTCATCCACGGCAGGCTCGGGTTGCCTGCGCTCGGCGTATCCGGCGCGGCCTGGGCGACGGTCATCTCGCGCGTCTACATGGCCGCGTTCCTCCTGGCCACGATCGTCATCGCGGAGCGCAGGTGCCGTACGGGATTGTTCGACACGCCGCTGGCCATCGAGCGCGCGCGCTGCCGGAGGCTTGTCGGCCTCGGGTTCCCCGCGGCCATGCAGGCGGTCCTCGAGGTCGGCGTGTTCGCCGCGGCGACGACGCTCGCCGGCAAGCTGCCCCCCTCGTCCATCGCGGCGCACCAGATCGCGCTCAACATGGCCGCCGTCTCGTTCATGGTTCCATTCGGCATCGCGTCGGCGGCGGCGGTGCGCGTCGGCCACGCCGTGGGGCGCCGCGATCCGGCCGGGACGGCGCGAGCGGGATGGACGGCGCTGCTGATTGGCGTCGGGTTCATGGCGCTCGCCGCCGCGACCTTCGTGGTCTTCGGCCGCCAGTTGATCGGCGCGTTCACCACGGACGCCTCCGTCATCGCCATCGGCATCGTGCTGCTGCGCGTGGCGGCGATCTTCCAGCTGTTCGACGGCCTGCAGGGAGTCGCGACCGGCGTGCTGAGGGGGGTCGGCGACACGCGCACGCCGATGCTGTGGAACTTCGCCGGGCACTGGCTCGTCGGCCTGCCGCTCGGCTACGTGCTCGCGTTTCCCCGGCACTGGGGCGTCGTGGGGCTGTGGGTCGGCCTCTCAACCGGCCTGATCATCGTCGGCGTCGTGCTGCTGATCGCGTGGATCCGGCACGTGCGCGAGCTTCGCGCGCTGAGCGCAGCGAGTTGCCAAGGCTCAGGTCAAGGAACTTAGCCGATGACGCAGTCAACAAACCAGCCCAGCCACTGATCGACGACGCGCCCAAGGCCCTCCGGCGTGGGCTGCGGGATCTCCGGCATGAGTACGAACGCGGCTGCCGCGCGGTCTCTCCCGATGGAACATTCGAGCCTCTTCCTGATCTCTTGCTCGCGACGGCGGCGTTCTTCCGTTTGAGGACCGTCGTACAGCTCCGGAGTAACGAAGTCGATCGCCTGTTCGACGGCAGCAACCTGCCCGGCCGATAGTTCTGCGCGATGGGTTTCAAGCCACCGCTGCGCATGGGTCCGTTTCAGTGCCGCTTTTTGATCGGCAGGAAGGCGCGCGAACGCTTCGCGACGTTGTTCCGCGGTCAAGGACATGAACTGCTCGTAGCCGTTGTCCCCTGCACGAGCAACAGCGCTTGGCGCCGCGAACGTCAAGAGCAGGATCGCAGCAATAACGCGCGCCCGGATTCGTCGGGTCATTCGTTTCTCCAAGGCGCAGGCGGTACCGTCGAGCCGTCTTCGACGGTGCCGCCGCAGAATGCTTTGACGCCTAGATGCGCTAGATGCATCCCTCCGGCACGCCGCACCCACCCCCACCACTATAGGGCATGCAGTAGCCGTCGCAAGGGTGATTGTCGAACAGGCCACAATCCTGGTACTGCGGGCGCTCGCAGACATACGGCGGATCGGGTGTATTCGGCCCGCAGAAATGAGTCGATTGATTGCAACCATCGTACGTGCCCTCGGACGCTACGTTGCAGTTGCAGAGTTCGGACGCCTCAAGCGCTGCCTCTGAATAGACATACTCGGCCACTATAATCCGCAGGGCGCGAAGGCTGCGACGTGGTCCGATTCGCGTAAAGCTGTGATCCATTTCA
>JACPDI010000001.1:28144-33027 GCA_016184105.1 Acidobacteriota bacterium | reverse complement strand
GCGCGGTTCGCGAGGTCACGGGGCGAAAGACGTTCGAGCTGTACGGCTCCGGGCGGACCGACGCGGGCGTGCACGCGTTAGCGCAGGTCGCGCACCTGGATATCGCGACGAACCTGCCTCCCGAGACGTTGCGGCGGCGGCTGAACGACGAACTGCCGGCGGACATCAATATCCTGAATCTCGAGACCGCGAGCCACCGCTTCCACGCGCGCCACAGCGCGGTGGGCCGCAGCTACCTGTACCAGATCGCCACGCGACGCACCGCGTTCGGCAAGGCGCTGGTGTGGTGGGTGCGTGAACCGATCGATCTCGACCGCATGCGCGCCGCCGCCGCGGTGTTCGGCGGCATGCAGGATTTCCAGTCGTTTTCCGATGATGACCCCGAGGAGACATCCACGAAGGTCCTGGTTGAAGCCATCCGCATCGACCGAGCCGGCGACCTCGTGCTCGTGCGCGTCGAAGGGTCTCATTTCATCTGGAAGATGGTGCGGAGAATGGTCGGCGTGCTGGTGGCCGCCGGAACCGGCGCTGTGACGCCGGACGATGTCCGGAGGTTTCTGCGCGAGAAGTCAGGGACGCCGGCGACGCTGACCGCACCGGCGTCTGGGCTGTTCCTCGAACGCGTGTACTACGAAGGAGACCGGCGCCTCGACGATCTCACGCCCGTCTTTTCACTGCGATCTTCCTGATCAGAAATTCAACCAGTATGACATCTTCACCAGGAAGACGTTGCTCGCCGGCGTGTCGAACACGCGGCCGAAGTCGCGGCCGAACTCGAAGTCGCCGCGGCTGGCGGTCGATTCCCGTCCCTGCTGCCAGACGACGAAGAGGGAGGAGCCGGGACGATACTCCCAGCGCAGCACGTTCGTGGTGCGGAACGATCGGTAGTTGAAGTCCGGGTTGCCGTCGTACTCCGGGTAGTCGGCATAGCGGGTGCCAAAGTCTTTCGAACGTCCGTCGGCGAGCCGCCGGAAGTTCGTGTACTCGCCGGCCGACACGAACGGGCGCGCGTAGATCTGGACGGAGAGCGTCGGCGTAATCGTGTAGTTCACGCGTGTGGCGATCGAGACCGTGCGCTGCCGGAGCCGGCCGAACACGTACTGCCCGTCCGCATCCTGCTCGACCCACTGCACCGGGTTGGTGGACGGAGACCAGCCGACGCTGGCCGAGACGCTCAGGAATGAGGCTGGCCGGTACGTGACGCCGGGCTCGACGTCGAAGAAGCGGCTCCCGTCCCTGTACCGGCCGCCGCCGAGGAACCCGTTCGCCATCGCGCGCCTGCGGTTGTCCGTGTTGACGTAGCTCCAGGCGTTCCACCCTCGCTCGGTGTAGCCGCCCGGGCCGCCGCGGGTCAGGCGATCGTCGAAGCCGCCGCCCTCCCCGTTCACTCCGCCCCCGAAGCTCCAGTTGTTCACGAGGGTCCAGTGCGCGTTCACGTTGCCGCCGAGCGCGCGGAGGTCGCCGTCGAAGTTGCGCGAGCTCCACTCGTTCAGGTTGAACCGGAAACTGCGAACGTGCCGGCCGGGCCGATCGAAGCGGAACTGGATCCAGTTGCTCTGGTTGATGGCGTCGGCGCGGCGGATGAAGCCGATGTCGTTAATGTCGAAGCCCGGCGACTTGAAGCCGGCGTTGGCGTTGAAGCGGATGCGCTCGCCGCTGATCTTCGAGAAGGCGACGAAGCCGGCGTTGCCGCTGAGCGAGGTCCGTGTCGGGTCGTACTCCACGTGGCCGGCGTCCGGCCGCTGGAAGCTGTGAACCGTGCTCTCCTGGATGGACGCGATGGCGCCGGGATCGCCGCGCAGCGTGCTGCCCGCCCAGTACCCGGTGACGGCGTACTTCTTCAGCACGCGCCAGTCCCAGTCGACGCCGCCGGTCACGGCGGTGTCGGCCAGCGCGCGAAGCGGGCTGTCGCTGGCGCCCAGCGCGCGGTTGGTCGAGGTGAACATGAAGCCCAGCGACGACTGGTTGGCGAACTCCTTCTTCGCGCGCGCAACGCTGAAACTCGTGAACGGCTCGACGGCCGCCTTCGATCGAACATCCTCGCCGGCGATCGTGGCGTGCTCTTCGGACGTGAGCGCGTTGAGCGCGCCGATGCGGAACCCGCCCACGCGCCCCGTGAGCTTCGCCGCGCCGAGAATGGTCGTCTGCGCGGGCTTCGCCCAGAACGCGCCGTCGCCGACCTCCGGCTCGAGCCGCGGCTGCCGGCCGATCCGCCGCGAGTAGAACAGGCCGGTACAGGATCCGTCGTTGCAGTCCAGATCGAAACTGAAGGAGCCGGAGCCCTCGATGAAAAACGGGCGCTGCTCGGAAAAGAACGTCTCGAACCCGGACAGATTGACGACGGCGGGGTCGGCCTCCACCTGGCCGAAGTCCGGGTTGACGGTTGCGGTCAGCGTGAGGCCGGGTGTCACCGCGTACTTGAGATCGAGGCCGTACTCGATGCCGGGATTTCTCGTGTCCACGAGCGGGTTGCCGTCGCTTGCCGGCGGTTCCGTCTTGAGGTTGGCGACGGTGTACGGCACCAGCTCGAGGCGCTTGGGCGAGTGCGACAGCCGCAGGCCGTTCAACTGGCCGAACTGCGACACGAAGCCGTTGCGGCTCTTCGCGATGAGCGGCCAGGACGCGACTTCGTTGAGCCGCGCGATCGTGCGCATGATCGCGAAGCCGACGGTCGGGTCTTCGCGGACCGGAAAGCGGAGCTGCGAGAACGGAATGCGGAACTCGGCGCGCCACCCCTGCACGTTCCTCGAGACGGCGACGTCCCAGATCGCGTCCCAGCCGAGGTCCTCGTTGCCGTCGTTGAAGTAGTAGCGATCCTGCTTCACGCCGGCTGGATTGACGGCGAACTCGTACGCGGTGCGCCGATCGTGGTACGAGTCGATCATGACCCGGATCCAGTCGGACGGCGAGTGGTTGTCGCGCCGCGTCAGGAAACCGACGATCTTGCCGGGCTCCGGATCGTAGGCCTGCACCGCGACGTAGATCGCCGCGGCGTCATACGCGACGCGCGCTTCGGTCTTGAAGGAAGGTTCGGCGTCCTCTTTCGGATCGCGCTGGCGGAAATCGATCACCACCTCCGCGCTGCGCCACGCCTCGTCGCTCAGGTCGCCATCCAGCTTGAGGGCGGTCGCCGAGGTGAGCGGCGCCGCCCCCGCGACGTGGGGCCCCACGCCAGCCGCAGGAGCACGGCGGGTCTTCGCACCCTCACGGTCGCCGGCCAGGCCAGCGGCTGGCGCCAGGCAGGCCAGGACGACGGTCAGAAGCAGGCACGTGCGGTTCAAAGGCACTCTCCAGGTCTGGCGACCGTGTAAACGACCCAGAGCGTTAGACGGGAGGACCGCCCCGCGGGTTTGCTGGAATCTTTCGGGCCGGTTCAGCCGGTATTGCGCATGCCGGCGCCTTCCATTCTGTCCCCCTCAGCACGAAGCCGTCGCGGCAGGCCAGGGGAATAAGTGGGACAGTCACACTTATTCCCAATTCTGGAGAGTCGGGAATAAGTGTGACTGTCCCACTTATTCCCCTCGCCCGACAGCGTACTACTCCTTGCGCCGTCGAGCTTGCGTCTGCACCGTGTTGAAGCCGAACGAGACGCCGCCGCTCACCGCGATCGTCGACGCGTTCGCGTCCGCCCGAGAGATCGTGCGGCCGATGGTCCCAAAGAGCATGATCGTCGGCCTGAGGACGTACATCGCCGCGCCGTTCACGTCGTAGCGCGCCTTCGACAGTTCCAGCGCGTCCGCAAGAGGATCCCCTTTCAGCGAGCGCGCGTGGCTCAGCGTCCCGGTGACGACGATGCGGCTGCTGAGGGGAACTTCGACGGCGCCGGCGCCGAACACCGAGCCGCGCGAAAAATATCCGCCCGCGCCGTACACGCGGAAGCCCTCGAAACGGCGCTCGGCCGTCACCGGAATCGCCCAGTGATAGCGGCTGTCCCCTTCCATGATCGAGCCGGAACTCAGGATCTCGACCACGGGAACAACCGCAATTCCCCAGTTGCGCGCGTTCGTATCGGGATCGATCAATCCGACCTTCGCGGAGAGGTACGTATCGCCAATGCCACGGGTCGTCGTGCCGTCGTCGTATGACGCGCGGGAGATCGGCGTGCTCATCCCGATCTGGAAGCGACGATTGACGGTCCACCCCGCATCCATGCTCGGCAGGTCCCACTGGTGACCGAACGTGGATTTCCAGTACCCGATGCCGAAGGTCGCCCATCCCTTGCCCTTCGGCAGGAACGACGCATCGTCCAGCCAGACGCCGAAGTGACGGACGCCGGTGCCCGCGACGGCCTGCGGCGGCGTGGCGGTCGATGGTGCGGCGGGGGCGGGTCTGGCACCCCGGCCCTTGCCCAGGGACTTTCCCTGGGCAAAGGCCGGGGTTGCGATGAGCACGGCAAGAAGAAGCGTGGCGCCGATCCGACGCATGTCAGGGCTTCTTCGCTTTCGCCTTCGACTTCGCGGTCGTCGTCGTTGTGGCCGTCGTGGACGAGGCGGACGTGGTCGTTGTCGTCGTCGTGCTGGCGATCTGCTGGTTGGCCTGAGTGGTCGCCGTGTTGGCGACCTGCGTGGCCGTGGTGCTGTCCATGCCCTTCACCGCCTGGATCGCCTGGCCGAGGCTCAGGAGCTTCGTCGACGTTTCTGCGCCAGCGGTCGTGCCGGTCGTGGCGATCGGCTGGCCGTCAACAGTCAGCCCGGTCATCTTCGCCTTGAGATCGGCGAAGGGGATGCCGAGGTTGTTCGACACGTTCACCGCCGCGACGAACTGCCCGAGGTTCTTGAAGCCCGAAGCGGCATCGACGACGGTCACGCCGCTCGGAAGCGCCGTGCCCATCCGCTGCTCTATTTTGGATGCGAGTTTGGTGTTGCTGGTCAGTTTCTGCTGTG
>JACPDI010000001.1:0-28076 GCA_016184105.1 Acidobacteriota bacterium | reverse complement strand
GGACAGTGGCGCGGTGGTCTCGGTCGTTCCGCCGGTCGTCGTTCCAGTTGTCGTGGTTGTCGTGTTTGCCGTCGTGGTGGTCGTGGTGGTCGTGGTGGCCTTGGCCGCTTTGACCGACCTGGCTGTGGCAGAGGTGGTCGTCTTCGGGCTGCTCGTGGCTTTCACCTTTGGACCGCTCGTGGTCGGCTTCATGCCGTGCGACTTGACGGTCGTCTGCTTGACGGTGGTCGTCTTGATCGTCGCCGGCTTGGGGCTCGAGGGCTTCACGGCGGTGGTTTTCGCCGCGCCCGACTTCGGCGCCCCGGGCTTCGCGGCGATCGGCGCGGTGCCGATGCAGAGTGCCACCAGGGCCGCGATGCCGGTCCACACGAACTTCTCGAGTTTCATGAGTTCCCTCCAGCCCTGCGGTACCGCAAGGTCGATGCCTACGGCGGTCAAACAACAAACGACATTGGGTCAGTCACTTACGGCAATACGAACGGCAGGCCTGGCACGCGTACAGCGACAATTCTGGTAGTTCTTACACAGTTACCGTTTCTGGAGCTGGAGCTGCTTGGACGAGGTGGGCGCGCCGGCCCCCTGCGCGGTCCAGTTCGTGTGCGGTTTCTGGTTCTGGATCAGCCATCCGTACACGAGGCCGGAGTAGGTCTGCCAGCGCATGTGCTTCATTTCGTAGAAGGGTACGAGCGCTCGCTGCAGAGCGGGCAGGCGATAGAACGGCACGCCCGGGAAATAGTGGTGTTCGAGATGGTAGTTGGAGTTCAGGAACGCGAAGTCCCAGAACCAGCTTCCCTTCATCAACGTTCCCCACTTCGCGGGATCCCCGGGATCGATGTCGTAGTGCTGCCCGAGCCGGTTGAGCGTGAAGGCGATCGGGAAGATGAAGAAGACAGGCACGACATGCGCGCGGACCGCAGCGCCGAGCCCGAGGAAGTACCAGAGGAGCGCGACAGCCGAAAGGTGCGCGACAATCGCCACGCGGCGCTCGAGCGCGATGGTGCGCTGCAACTCGGTTGGATAGGTTGCCGACTCCAGGCGGGCCGCTCGGAAATACATCGGAAACAGCACGGGGGTCGCGTAGAGCAGCTTGTACCAGCGCGCGTTGATTTTCGGCGAGAGATGATGCCGTTTCGGATCGTCTTCCTCCGATCCGAGCTCCGCGTGGTGGTCCAGGTGCCAGCGGGTGAACTGGCTTGCCGAGATGCCGCTCGGCACGGCGTACAGCCATCCCAGCAGACGTTCCAGCCGTGGGCGACGTCTCTCGAACACCGCGTGGTGCACGACCTCGTGCAGGAGAACCGTGAAATTGAAGATGGTGAAGCCCTGCACGACGGCGAGGGGGATCCAGACCACCGGGTGGCTGAAGCGCACCAGCGCCCAGGTGCAGGCTGCCAGAATCCCGAACTGCCGCGCGGCGACGGCCAGGTGCCGCGCCGGGCTCTTGCGGTGCAGCTCGCGCATCTGCTCGCGGGAGATCGCGCGGCCGAGGTCGGCTCTAAGCTCGACGGCGTGCTGCGAGAAATAGTGGTCTTTCACGGCCCGGGTACAGGGTAGCACGCCTACTCCTGCGCCGGCGCGGCCTTCAAGTGCGCAGCGGCGCGCGTGATGGCGACGCCCGCGAGGACGAGCGCTGCGCCGGCCAGCTTCGGTCGGCCGAGCGGCTCACCGCGCCACAGGACCGCCACGGCCAGCGCCACCATCGGCACCAGGTTCGAGTACATCGACGTGCGCGTTCCGCCGATCTTCTGCACGGCCGTGTACCAGATCATGTAGGCGACGCCGATGGCGAAGATCGCCGAGTACACGAGCGAGAACCACGTGATGGCGCTCACGGCGGACCACTCCACGTGCCAGAACTGCGGCGACACCGCCGGGACGTACAGGGCCGTGCCGAGCGCCATGGACACCCCGGTCACGCCGAGCGGCGAGTGGCGCGCCATCAGGCGGCCGGCGCCCACGGTATACACGGCCCAGCAGCCGACGCCGCCGAGCATCAGCAGGTCCCCGGTGAGCGATTGCACGTGGAGCGCCGCGCCGGTCCCGACGACAAGATAGATTCCGCCGATCGACATCAGCGCGCCCAGCCAGTGCCACCGGCCAACACGCTCGTGCCCGCGAAACGCGTTGATCGCGGCGATCGCGACCGGGGTGATCGCGAGGATCAGCGAGCTGTTCGCGACGCTCGTGCGGGAGAGCCCGCCGACAAACGACAACTGGTACAGGAAGTGGCCGACGACGGCCAGCCCGAACAGCGCGAGCCAGTCGCGGCGGGTGACCGGCGCCGGGGTGTAGAAGATGGACGGCTTCTTGTACCGTCGCGCGATCGCGATCGCGACGAGGAACACGACCGAGGCCACGATCATCCGCAGCGCGTTGAAGGGCTGCGGCGGCATCTCGTCGAAGGCGGATTTGATGATGGTGTAGTTGCTCCCCCAGATGAGGGACATGAGGAGCAACAGGAGATCCATACGGTTCCAGGTGCTGGGCTCAACGTGCTGGGTTCGGTTCCGGGTGCAGGGTTCGGTTCCGGGTGCACGTCCGAGTGCACGTGAACCGAACTCAGAACCGCGAACCGAACCCGGCACGGCCGAACCGAGCACTCTGAACCCGCCGCCTAGGCGGCGAAGGGCTTGATGAAGAAGAGGATGAGCGAGATCAGCAGCACGTAGATGACGAGCGACTCGATCAGGACGAGACCGAGAATCAGCACGCCGCGGATCTCGCCGGCCGCGCTCGGGTTGCGCGCGATCCCCTCGGCCGCGGCGCTCAGGCCGCGGGCCTGTGCGAGCGCGCCGAAGGCGGCCGCGATCGCCAGCGCGAAGCCGGCGGTAATGATCGACCAGCGCGCGACGTCAGCTCCGCCGCCGGCGGCCGCGGCTTCCTGCGCGAAGACCGGCGAGACGGCGCCCGCCGCCATCAGCGTCACCGCAAGGGTCAGCACGAAACGTTTGCTCACAACCACTATCCTCCTGAATCAGTGCCTATCGGTAAACGGTAATCGGGAAATCGGTCATCTCGAATTACGCCACGACGATCGAGTCGTGGCCGTTGGCCTGCCCCGCCGTGTGGTGCTCGCCGATGTGCCCCGCCTCGTCGTGCTCCACGGCCACCGCGCCGGAGAGATAGATGACCGACAGCAGGACGAAGATGAACGCCTGCAGCCCGCCGGTCACCAGACCGAGCAGCATCATCGGCAGGGGCACGAGAAACGGGATGATGCTGAAGAGAATGAGGATGACGAGCTCTTCGCCGAAGATGTTGCCGAAGAGCCGCAGCGACAGCGACATCACGCGCGAGAGGTGGCTGATCAGCTCGATCGGCAGCATGATCGGCGCGATGAACACCGGCGAGCCCGGGGGCACGGCGAAGTGCTTGAAGTAGGCGACCGCCCCCTGCTCCCTGATGCCCTGCATGTGATAGTAGACCCAGATCGTGAGCGCGCAGCCGAGCGTGACGTTGATGTTGCTCGTCGGCGCCATGAGGCCAGGCACCAGGCCGGCGTAGTTTCCCAGCAGGATGAAGATGCCCAGCGTGGCGATGAGCGGCAGGTAGCGCCGGCCGTTGCGGCCGATCCACTCGTCCAGGAGGCCGCCGACGGCGCCGATGGCATCCTCCATCACGATCTGCAGCCTGCCCGGATTGTCCACGCTCAGGCGCGAGCGCACGAGCAGCGACAGCACGGTGACGAAGGCGACAATCAGGATCGCCATCACCAGGTAATCAGGGATCGCATGCGCGGGATCGACGTGGCGGCCGAAGGGCGCCAGCAGGGCGGCGACGAGACCGCCAAAGAGCCGGTTGAACACGCCGACGATCCAGAGTTCGTGGTGGAGGTTGCCCATCTACGTGCGCGAAATCGTTACCGGTGTCCGGCCGGACGCACCGCTTCGGCGGCCACGGCCAGCACAATCGATGTGACGCCCCCCAGCAGACCGATGGGGTGCAGCCGCAAACGAGCAATCATAACGTACGCCGCGAAAGCCAGTAAAGCGTAGTGGGAAGCGAAGAACAGCAGCGCCAACGCGCGTTCTCGCCCGCGGTTAGCGGCGATGGGCGCGCCGGCTGCCGGCATGAACACACCGATCGTGCGCGCGATTGCGACATAGCTGATGGCGACGAGCACGCCGCCGCCGAGCACGCCGAGGGCGGCGCGAGGACGTTCGGGATCCAGCGCGAGGGCAAGCAGGGCGATCGCGGCACAGGAGATCGCCGTGTTCCTGCGAATGCGGGCGAGCAGGCCGTTCTCAGAGGCCATGGAGATCGCCGGGCTCACTTCAGGAACTTGCGGGAAGTGCGGACGACGTTCAGCACGCCCGCCGCCAGGCCGAAGAGGAACCCCAGCATGAACAGCCAGGGACTCGTCCCCAGCCAGCGATCCAGATAGTACCCGCCCGCGACGCCGAGCACGATCGCCAGGACGAACGAGAACCCAACCGTGCTCAACGCACCGATGGCCTTGATGGTGGAAATGCGCTGCTCGCGGCCGGAGGGCACACGCAGAGTGTAGTCTGATTAGGGTTCAGGGTTCGGGACACTAGCGCACCAGCGTCAGCGCCGCTCCCGCCCGCCCCAGCGTGGCCGCCGAGGCCTCGGCGAGATCGAAGAGCGGCGCCGGGTACATCCCGAAAAGCAGCGTGCCCGCCGCGGCGACGACCAGCACCGCGGCAAGCGCCGGCGACAGGCTCGGCGAGGAGCCGATCGCCTCTTCGTTGATGAACATGAAGACGACCACACGGATGTAGTAGTAGAGGGAGATCGCGCTGTTCAGCACGCCGATCACCGCCAGCCACACGTAGCCCGCTTCGATCGCCGCGCCGAACACCCAGAACTTGCCCATGAAGCCGGCGGTGGGCGGAATCCCGCCGAGCGACAGCATGAAGAGCAGCATCGCCAGCGCCGCCGCCGGGTGCCGGAAGTACAGCCCGCTCAGGTCCTTCAGCTCGTCGCCAATCGCGTCGGCGCGTCGCATCATCACGACGATGGCGAACGCGCCGAGCTGCATCAAGGCATAGATGAACAGGTACACGAGCGTCGCGGTGATGCCGCGCGTGGATCCCGACGCGATCGAGACGATGCCGATCAGGACGTACCCCGCGTGCGCGATCGAGGAGTACGCGAGCAGCCGCTTCATGTTGGTCTGCGTCAGCGCGGCGAGGTTGCCGACCGTCATCGTGACCACCGACAGCACGTAGAAGAACGTCGTCCAGCCGAGCGGGTTGCCGAACCACTCGCCCAGGCCGCCGCGGCTGAACGCCGGCAGCGCCTCGACGAAGATCCTGAGCAGCATCGCGAAGGACGCCGCCTTCGAGCCGACCGAGAGGAATGCGGCAATCGGCGTCGGCGAACCCTCGTACACGTCCGGCGCCCACATGTGGAACGGCACCGCGGCGATCTTGAAGCCGATGCCCGCGACGATGAGCACGCAGGCGAGCGCGAGGAGCACGCTCCCCTTCCCGGTCGCGAGGGCTTCGGCGATCGCGCGCAGCTGCGTGGTGCCGGTGAGCCCGTACAGGATCGACATGCCGTACAGGAGGATGCCGACCGAGAACGTGCCGAGCAGGAAATATTTGACGGCGGCCTCGTTCGACCGCCGGTCCGGCTTCAGGTACCCCGCCAGGACGTAGAACGAGATCGCCATTGTCTCGAGGCCGATGAAGATCGTGATGAGGTCGATCCCGCCGGCCACGATCATCATGCCGAGCGTGGCGCACAGCACGAGGAAGTAGTACTCCCCGGGGCGCACCCCTTCGACCTCCAGGAACTTCATGGACATCAGCACCGAGAGCAGCGCCGCGAAGAGGAAGAGCACCTTGAAAAAGAACGCGAAGGTGTCCACCGCGAGCAGGCCGCGCGCGATGGTCACGTTCGCCGCGGCGAAGGGCACGAGCGCCGCGCCGGTGGCAGCCAGGGTCAGGATCGTGATCCACGCCAGCAGCCGACGGTGCTGGCCGCGCAGCAGCGCGTCGGCGCCGAGCAGCAGCAGGCTCCCGCCCGTCAGCACGAACTCGGGCAGCAGGTAGTAGAAATCGCCGGCGGTGAATCCTGCAGGCATGGGCGTCACCGCACTCCCTGCGGCTTCGGGGCCTGATGGGCGTCCGGCTTCGCGTCGCCGGATTCACACGGCGGCAGCAGGAAATCCGGTTGGCCCGCCCCTGCGGTCGAGACCGGTCCACCCGCCGAAGCCCCCGGGGCGAAGGCGGGCGCGCCGGCGATCTTCCTGGCGGCCGCCTGCAGTTCCTCGGTTGTCGGGCACGGCTCGAAGAGCGCGTTGCGCTGGCCGTACTCCGGGCTCACCCGCGCGATGACGTGCGCCACCGACGTGTCGAGCCGGCGGATGAACGGCGACGGGTACAGGCCGATCCAGAACGCGAGGACGATGAGCGGCGCGAAGGTCGCGAACTCGCGCACGCTGAGGTCCTTCAGCCCCTGGTTCTTCGGGTTCTCCAGCTTGCCGAACATCGTGCGCTGATAGAGCCACAGCATGTACGCCGCGCCGAGGATGATGCCGCTCGCCGCGACCGCCGCCCAGATCTTGTTCCGCACGAAGACCCCGACGAGGATCAGCAGCTCGCCGATGAAGCCGTTCAGCGCCGGCAGGCCGATCGACGACATCACCATGATGCCGAAGACCGCCGCGTACATCGGCATCACCTTGGAGAGCCCGCCGTACTCCGAGATCTCGCGCGTGTGGCGCCGCTCGTACACGATGCCCACGATCAGGAAGAGGGCGCCGGTGGAGATGCCGTGATTGAGCTGCTGGATGATGCTGCCCGCCAGGCCGACCGGCGTCAGCGCAAACATGCCGAGCATCACCATGCCCATGTGGCTGACGCTCGAGTAGGCGACGAGCCGCTTCCAGTCGGTCTGCGCCAGCGCGACGAGCGCGCCGTAGACAATCCCGACCAGCGAGAGCCCCACCATCATCGGCACGAACGCGCGGCTCGCGTCCGGCAGGATCGGCAGGCTGAAGCGGATGAACCCGTACGTGCCCATCTTCAGGAGGACCGCCGCCAGGATCACCGAACCGGCCGTCGGGGCGTCGGTATGAGCGTCGGGCAGCCAGGTGTGGAACGGGAACATCGGGACCTTGATCGCGAAGCCGAGGAAGAAGGCGAGGAAGATCCACTTCTGGAGGTTGGTCGGCAGATCCAGCCGATGGAACTCGGTGATATCGAACGAGTACACGCCGGTAACCGAGTGGTAGTAGAAATACAGCGCCAGGATGCCCAGCAGCATGACGACGCTGCCGACCAGGGTGTACAGGAAGAACTTGATCGCCGAGTACAGCCGCCGGCCGCCGCCCCAGATGCCGATCAGGAAGTACATCGGCACGAGCATCACTTCCCAGAACAGGAAGAACAGCAGGAAGTCGAGCGACACGAAGGCGCCGAGCATCCCCGTCTGGAGGACGAGGAGGAACACGTAGTACTCCTTCACGCGCTCGGTGATCGCGGTCCAGGACGACAGGATCGCGATGAACCCCATGAGCGTCGTCAGCAGGACCATCAGGACGCTGAAGCCGTCGACGCCCAGGAAGTAGGTGGCGCCAATCGACGGGATCCAGTTCGCGCGCTCGACGAGCTGCCACCCGGCGCGCTCGGGCTCGTACGAGAACCACAGCGGCACGGAGACCAGGAAGCCGGCCAGCGCGAAGATGTTGGCGATCCAGCGGATCGCGTTCTCCTGCGTCTTGTTGACGAAGAGAAGCAGGATCGCGCCGACGAGCGGCGTGAACAGGATGATGGACAGCAGGTGCGCGCGCAAGAATTCCATAGTTAACCGGCGATCCAGTAGATCGCGAGGAAGGCAAACACTCCAAACAGCATCAGCAACGCGTAGTTCTGCAGGAGCCCGGTCTGCAGCCTGCGCGTCACGACGCTCGACTCGCCGGTGACCCGGCCCACGAGGTTGACCAGGCCGTCCACGACGTACTTATCGAAGATGCCGGAGGCCCACGAGACGAGGCGCGTGATCAGGCCGGAGCCGTCCACGGCGCCGTCCACGACGCCGGAATCGAACTTCCACAGGCCGCGCGCGCTCGAGAGCGTGCCCGAGATCACGGTCGCGTCGTACAGCTCGTCGACGTAGTACTTGTTGAGCAGCGTGCGGTACGCGCCCGACCAGCGTTCGGCGAGCCGCTTCGGGATGTCCGGGTGCTCGACGTAAAAGCGCCGCGCGACCCAGATCCCCAGCGCGGCGACCATGACGGAGAAGATCATCAGGCCGATCTCGGCCGCGCGCGAGAGATGTCCGGCTTCGCCGGCCCCTTCGTGGCCGGCTTCGGCGACGCCGTGGGCGAGATCCGCGACGGGCGCGGCGAAGCTCGGCGCCAGGAAGTGCTCGATCGCGTTCGTCCCGCCGAGCGCGGCCGGGATGCCGACCAGGCCGGCCACGATCGCGCCCACGGCAAGGACCATCAGCGGGAACGTCATCGCGGCCGGCGCCTCGTGCGGGCCGTGCCAAGCATGGGCGGCATGGCCCGCCGCCGCACCGCCGTCGGCCGGCCCATGTCCGCCAGACACGTCGCGATCGTCCGTGTGCGCCTGTCCGTGCGCCCAGGGGCGTCCTCTGTACGCGCCGTGGAACGTCATGTTCACGAGGCGGAACATGTAAAAGGCGGTCATCAGCGCGGTGACGACCGCGATGAGCCAGAGCGCGCGGTTGTGCAGGAACGTCTGGTAGAGGATCTCGTCCTTGCTGAAGAAGCCGGCGAGCGGCGGGATCCCTGCAATCGCCAGCGTGCCGGCAAACATCGTCACGTAGGTAATCGGCAGGAACGTGCGCAGCCCGCCCATCTTGCGCATGTCCTGCTCCCCGGCCATCGCGTGGATCACGGCGCCGCTCCCGAGGAAGAGCAGCGCCTTGAAGAAGGCGTGCGTCATCAGGTGGAAGGCGCCCGCCGCAAACGCGCCCATGCCCATCGCCAGGAACATGTAGCCGAGCTGCGAGACGGTCGAGTACGCCAGCACGCGCTTGATGTCGTTCTGCACGAGCCCGATGCTCGCCGCCATGATCGCGGTGAGCGCGCCGACGATCGCGACAATCAGCAGCACGTCGGGCGCGTGCGAGAACAGCACGGCGTTGCGCCCGACCATGTACACGCCGGCGGTCACCATCGTCGCGGCATGAATGAGCGCGGAGACCGGCGTCGGCCCTTCCATCGCATCAGGGAGCCAGACGTACAACGGGATCTGCGCGCTCTTGCCGGTCGCGCCGACAAACAGCAGAAGGCAGATCGCCGAGATCACGCCGAACCCGGCGGTCTCCACCGGAAAGGCGGCCGCCCTGGCGGCCACCTCGCGGAAATCGAGCGTGCCGAACGTGTAGAAGACGAGGAACATCCCCAGCAGGAAGCCCCAATCTCCCACGCGGTTGGTGATGAACGCCTTCTTGCCCGCGTCGGCCGCGGACTTCTTCTCGTACCAGAAGCCGATCAGCAGGTACGAGCAGAGCCCGACGCCTTCCCAGCCGACGAACATCACCAGGAAGTTCGCGCCGAGCACCAGCGTCAGCATGAACGCGCAGAAGAGGTTCAGGTAGGCGAAGAACCGCGCGTACGCCCCGCGAGGCTCGTCCATCATGTACGCGACCGAGTACACGTGGATCAGGAAGCCGATGCCCGTGACGACGAGCACCATCATCGCGGAGAGCGGATCCAGCCGGAACGTCCACGCCGCCTCGAACGCGCCGACGCCGTGCGCCGTCACCAGCGGGATCGGCGGAAGCCAGCGGCCGAGCGTGACGTCGTAGACGCGCTGGTCCGGCGGCAGCTGCAGGAGCTGCACGAACGCGGTAAGGCCAATCGCGGTGGCGGCCGCCATCGTCGCGCACGCCAGGCCGGCCGACACGCGCCGGCTGTACCAGCGAATGCCGAGGACGCCGTTCAGCGCGGCGCCGAGGAGCGGGAGGAGCGGAAGCAGCCAGATAAACTTCACGAGATCACCAAGTCACCAGATTCACCAGATTCACCATTTCATGAGGTTCATCTCGTCGATGTTCACCGTCTCCTTGTTCCGGTAGAACGCGAGGACGATGCCGAGCCCCACCGCGGCCTCCGCGGCAGCCACCGCGATCACGAACACCGCAAACACCTGCCCGATCGCGTTCTGCCACTGCGCCGAGTACGCGATCAGGTTGATGTTGACCGCGTTGAGCATCAGCTCGATGGACATGAAGACGATGATGATGTTGCGGCGGACGAGCACGCCGATCAGTCCGATGGTGAACAGGGCGGCCGACAGCAGCGCGTAATGTGTGGGGGTGATCGGCATCGGTCAGAGCTCCCGCTTCGCGAGCACGATCGCGCCGACCATCGCGACAAGCAGCAGCATCGACGCGACCTCGAACGGCACGAGATAGTCCGTATACAGCAGCCAGCCAAGCGTCTGGACGTTGCCCCCCAGCGAGCTGACCCCTTTTCCCACGCCGGGCCCGGACGGCGTCAGCCGCAGCGTCCCGTACACCAGGATGGCGGTGAACTCGGCGAGCACCGCGCCGGCGAGGACCGCGCCGCTCTTCCCGTAGCGCTGCGGCGCGACGTGTTCCTCGGGCGGCCGCTTCAGGTTGACCAGCATGACGACAAACAGGTACAGCACGACGATGCCGCCGGCATAGACCAGCACCTGGATGACGGCCAGGAACTCGGCCCGCAGCAGCACGTAGAGCGCCGCGACGCAGAGGAAGTTGAGCACGAGGAACAGCACGCTGTGCACGGGGTTCTTCGTGGTGATGACGAGCGCCGCGAACCCGAGAATGAAAGCGGCGAGCGTCCAGAAGCCGAGCGCGGTAATCACAGAAATACCTTTGCGGCAGCGGTCACGATCAGGTTGGCGATGGCGAGCGGGATGAGGACCTTCCACCCCAGCCGCATCAGCTGGTCGTAGCGGTAGCGCGGCAGGGTCGCCCGGATCCACATGAAGACGTAGAAGGCGACGAACGTCTTGAGGAGGAACCAGATCCACCCGGGCACGTAGTCGAGCACCCACAGCGCCCCGACGTTCGGGAACGGGCGCAGCCACCCGCCCAGAAACAGCGTCGTCACCATCGTGCAGACGACGATCATGTTGATGTACTCCGCGAGGTAGAACAGCGCGAAGCGCATCCCGCTGTACTCGGTGTGGAACCCGCCAACCAGCTCCTGCTCCGCCTCCGGCATGTCGAACGGCGCGCGGTTGGTTTCGGCCAGGCCGCCGACGAAGAAGATCAGCAGCGCCACCGGCTGCACGAACGCGTACCACAGGCCGGCGTTGAGCTGCGCGTTCACGATGCCGACCATGCTGAGCGTGCCGGCCATGAGGATCATGCTGACCAGCGTCATCGTGACCGCGACCTCGTAGCTGATGAGCTGTGCCGACGCGCGCAGCCCGGCGAGCAGCGGGTACTTGCTGTTGGAGGCGTAGCCCGCGAGGATGATGCCGTACACGCCGATCGACGAGACCGACACGAGGTACAGCAGGCCGACGTTGATGTCGGTGATCGTCAGCGCCACCGGACGGCCGAAGATCTCCATCACCGGCCCGAACGGGATCACCGCGAACACGACGAGCGAGGGAACCACCGCCAGGATCGGCGCGGCGGTGTACACCCACTTATCGGCCCGCGCCGGGGTGATGTCTTCCTTCAGCAGGAGCTTGAGCACGTCCGCCACCGGCTGGAGCACGCCGGACGGCCCGACGCGCATCGGTCCGAGGCGCGACTGCACCCATGCCTGGATCTTGCGCTCGAGCAGCGTCGCATACGCCACCGCGGTGAGCAGGCCGGCCAGGAGAATGACGATCTGCAGGATCGGAATGACGAGGAGATCGATCACCGGTCCACCTCTCCCAGCACGATATCGATGGTGCCGATGAGCGCGACGACGTCGGCCACCAGGTGTCCTTTCACCAGCTGGCGCAGCGCCTGCAGGTTGCAGAACGACGGCGGCCGCACGCGGAAGCGGTACGGGCTGAGCGACTTCCCGTCGCTCGCGATGAAGTATCCGAGTTCTCCCTTCGGCGCCTCGATCGCGTGGTACGTCTCGCCGGCGGGCGGCTTGATCAGGCGCGGCACCTTGCCGATGACCGGCCCCTCGGGGAGCCCGTCGAGCGCCTGCCGGATGATCCGCAGCGACTGGTAGAACTCCTCGATGCGCACCAGGTAGCGATCGTACGTGTCGCCGCGCGTGCCGAGCGGGACGTCGAACTCGAACTCGCTGTACGCGGCGTACGGCTCGTCCTTGCGGATGTCGCGGAAGATGCCCGAGGCGCGCAGCGGCGGCCCGCTCAGGCCGATGGCGGTCGCGGCCTCGCCCGAGATCACGCCCACCTCACGCGTGCGCTCGAGCCAGATGCGGTTGTGCGTCAGCAGGGTCTCGTACTCGGGGACCTTCGTCTCGAACAGGTCGCAGAACTCGCGGACCTTCTTCTCCCATCCAGGCGGGATGTCCTGCGGCAGCCCGCCGATCCGCATGCAGTTGTAGGTCAGGCGCGCGCCGCAATACTCCTCGAACAGGTCGAGAATCAGCTCCCGCTCGCGGAACGTGTAGAGGAACACCGTCGTCGCGCCGATGTCCATCGCGTGCGTGCCGAGCCACACCAGGTGGCTGGCGATCCGCTGCAGCTCGGACATCACCGTGCGGAGGTACAGCGCGCGGCGCGGCACCTCGAGCCCCATCATCTTCTCGACGGTCTCGACGTAGCCCAGGTTGTTGGTGGCCGCCGCGAGGTAGTCCATGCGGTCGGTCAGCAGGATGATCTGCGTGTAGTCGCGCGCTTCCGACAGTTTCTCGATGCCGCGGTGCAGGTAGCCAATCACCACGTCGGCGTCGATGACGCGCTCGCCGTCCAGGCGGAGCACCACGCGCAGCACGCCGTGCGTGCTCGGGTGCTGCGGTCCCATGTTGAGGACCAGCTCGTCGGTGTCGAACATCGGCTGGACGAACGGTTCGGCCATCGGGCTACTCGATATCCGCGACGTTCGCGTCGCTGCGGAGCTTCAACCACTCGGTCGGGTCCTCGAGCATCAACTCGCCGGGCCCTTCGAGCGGATAGTCCTTCCGCTGCGGGTGCCCCTGCCACTCCTCGGGCATGAGGATGCGGCGCAGGTCCGGGTGCCCCTCGAAGCGCACGCCGAACATGTCGAAGACCTCGCGTTCGAGCCAGTTGGCGGCGGGCCAGATGCCAGTGACCGAGGCGACGGGATCCCCCTCGCCGGCGCGCACCTTCACGCGCACGCGATGGCGGAGCGGAATGGAATAGAGACAGTAGATCACGTCGAACCGCTCGGGGCGCGACGGCCAGTCGGTGGCCGTCACGTCCGAGCAGAAGGTGAACCGTGCGGCGGCATCGTCGCGGAGCCAGCGTGCCACGTCGAGCAGCCGCTCGCGCGCGACGACGAGCGTCCAGTCGCCGACGAAGTAGCTGACGTGCGCCACCGCGCCGGGCAGCGCGCGCTCCAGGGCCGGCACGAATGCGGGCGGCAGCATGTCGGGCGGGGGCGGCGGATCCGGTGGTGTCGGGGGAACCTGTGTCCTGTCTTCAGCCATCTAATCAGAAGCGGCGGTCCCGCAGGACCGTTACGCCCACTCGAGCGCCCCCTTCTTCCAGGCGTAGGCATAGCCCACGATCAGAATGAAGAGAAACACCAGCATCTCAATGAACCCAAACAGCATTAGCCGATCCATCATCACGGCCCACGGGAAGAGGAAGACCGTCTCCACGTCGAAGATCACAAACAGCATCGCGATCAAGTAGTAGCGGATGCTGTAGCGATCCCGCGCGTCCGTGGCCGGCTCGATGCCGCACTCGTAGACATCGAGCTTGACCGGATGGCGCCGGTTGGGATTCACGAGCCGGGCGACGAGCAGCGTGACGATCGCGAACCCGATGGCGACAAGCAGGAAGAGCGCAATCGGGACGTAGGTGGCAACCATGGGTGTGGGCGGGAACGTTGCGCGTTTATAGCATGCGTACCTGAGGCAGTCAAGGAACGACAACCCTCACGCAGTCAATTAGTTTCGGCGATCCGCGCTCCTTGACGCATGCTTTCGCCGGGACGTACAATCGGCGTATTCACGGAGGACCAGAATGCGCCGGAAATCCGTCAAAGTGGTGCTGACAGCCGTCCTTATTGCAAGCACGTTGCCCGGTTCGGCTGCCGGCGCGGCCGAGCGCAACGTCATAATCAGCGCGCTGGACGCGAAAAAAGCGCCTGTGGGCGACCTGACACCGGGCGATCTCGTCGTCGGCGAGGACGGCGTGGCACGTGAAGTGCTCCGGGTGCGGCGGGCCACTGCCCCATTGTCGATCGCGCTGCTGGTCGACGACAGCGACGCGGCGTCGCCGGCGATCGCCGACATCCGCTCCGGACTCGAGGCGTTCCTGGGCGCGTTGGACGCGCCGCACGAGGTCGCGCTCGTCACGTTTGGCGAACGGTCGACGCTGCTCGTGGAGTACACGCGCGACCGGGAGCGGCTGACGCGCGGGGCGCTGCGCGTGTTCGCGCGGCCGCAATCCGGCGCATACTTCCTGGATGCCCTCACGGATGCGGCGCGCGGACTGGAGAAGCGGGCGCCGGAGCGCCCGGTGATCGTCGCGGTGGTGACCGAAGGCGTGGAGTTCAGCAACCGCCACTATCCCGACGTGCTGCGGCAGCTCTTTGCGAGCGGGGCGGCGTTCCACGCGCTGGTGCTGAGCGGCGTGGTGCGCGCCAACCCGGTGGCGGAAGAGATCCGCAACCGGAACGTCGTGCTCGACGAGGGCACGCGCGGCACGGGGGGGCGGCGGGATCAGCTCCTGAGTTCGACCGCGCTGGCGGCCACGCTGCGCGAGCTGGCCGCCGAGCTGCAGCACCAGTGGATCGTGACCTACTCGCGCCCCGATACGCTGCTGATGCCCGAGCGCCTGCACGTCGAGGCGAAGCGCGAGGGGCTGACGGTGCGCGCGCGCACGAACCTGTCGCAGACGAAGGTGGCACGATGACGCGGCGCCTCGGGCTCTTCCTCCTCCTGATCGCCCTGTCGGGCGCCGCGCTCGCGGCGCAGCGGTTCCGCGCCGGGATTGACGTCGTGTCGCTCAACGTGACGGTGACCGACGCGGCGACGCTGAAGTTCGTGCGGGACCTGTCGCAGGGCGAGTTCGAGGTGTTCGAGGACGGCGTGAAGCAGGACGTCACGTTCTTCTCGCGCTCGCAGCAGCCGATTGCGCTCGCG
Source organism: Acidobacteriota bacterium (assembly GCA_016184105.1). NCBI lineage: Bacteria > Pseudomonadati > Acidobacteriota > Acidobacteriota bacterium. The sequence goes on along the minus strand of JACPDI010000001.1, from coordinate 12,889 downwards.
ATCCTCATGGATACGAGCGCCAGCATGGAGGACAAGATCCAGCTCGCGCAGGAGGCGGCCATCGGGTTCGTGCGCCGGCTCCGCGCGGAGGACCTGGCCGAGATCGTGGACTTCGACAGCAAGGTCGACATCCTCCAGACGTTCACGAACGACCGGGCGGCGCTCGAGCGGGCGATCCGCACGACGAACGCCGACGGGTCGACGGCGATCTACCACGCGATCTACATCTCGCTCAAGGAGCTGAGGAAGCAGGCCGCGCAGACCGAGGCGGACATCCGGCGGCAGGCCATCGTGGTCCTCTCCGACGGGGAAGACACCTCCAGCATCCTCGGGTATGAAGAAGTGCTCGACCTCGCGAAGCGCTCGGAGACCGGCATCTACACGATCGGGCTCCGCGGCACGGACGTGTCGCCCCGCGGGTTCAAGGAAGCGGAGTTCGTGATGCGCCAGCTCGCGCAGGAGACGGGCGGCCGCTCCTTCTTTCCGCAGCAGGCGACCGAGCTGCCGCGCATCTACGAGCAGATTTCCGACGAGCTTTCCAGCCAGTACACGCTCGCCTACACCTCCCGTAACCCGCGGCGGGACGGCGCGTGGCGCCGGATCGTCGTGCGCGTCACGCGCCCCAACGTGACCGCGCGCACCAAGCAGGGGTACTACGCGGCGACATCATCAGCGCCCTGACATGGACTTACTTCCGTTTCTCCTCTACCTCGCGGCCGCCATCGCGTACGGGCGGTACTTCGCGACGCCGGAACACGCGAGCGGGCGCACGGCGACGGCGGCGCTCGGCGCCGCCGCCCTGGCGCACACCTTCGTCATCGGCATGCGGACGATGGCCGCCGGCCACGCGCCGTTCGCCGGCACGTCGGCGGCGCTCTCGGCCTTCGTCTGGCTGCTGGCGCTCGCCTACCTCTACACGGAGACCACGAGCGGCGAACGCTCGATGGGCCTGTTCATCGTCGTCCTCCTGGTGCTGCTGGAGTCGATCCCGGTCCTCGACACGCCGATGGCGGACGCGCCGAGCACGGTGCTGCAGAGCCCGCTCTTCGTCGTGCACGTCTCGGCGATGCTGTTCGCCTACGCGAGCTTCGGCATCGCCTGCGTGATCGGGGTCACCTACGTGCTGATGTTCAAGGAAATCAAGAAGAAGCAGCTCGGGTTCTTCTACAAGCGACTGCCGTCGCTCCAGGTGCTCGATCGCATGAACATGCGCGCGGTGCGGATCGGCTGGGTGTTCATCACCGCCGGCATCGTCGTGGGGGGCGCGTGGGCGATGACGAGCGCGGTGCAGACGGCGCCAGACCCGCGCCTGCGCGCGATGACGATCGTCGACCCGAAGATCCTGATCGCGTTCCTGTGCTGGGGCGTGTATTCGTTTCACCTGCTGTCGCGGCGGCTCGGCTGGAGCGCGCGGCGCTCCGCGTGGCTGTCGGCCATCGGGTTCGTGATCGTCATCCTGAATTTCGTTCCCGTCGGGTTCTTCCTGACGCGGAGCCACAACTTCTGATGCGGCTTCTCCTGGTCGGCCTCAGTCACCGCACGGCGCCGGTGGAGCTGCGCGAGCAGGTGGACTTCTCGCGCGGGGACATGGGGGCGGCTGTCGCCGCGCTCGCCCTGCGCGTGGAGAGCGGCGAAGGGGTGATCGTCTCGACGTGCAATCGCGTGGAGATCTACACGGAGGCGAACGGCGCGGGGGAGGCGGCGCGCGAGCAGGTGGCGGCGTTCGTCAGCGACTTCCACGGCGTGCCGCGGGAGGCGCTCGACGCGCATCTGTACGCGCGGACCGACACGGATGCCGTGCGTCACCTGTTCCGGGTGGCCGCAGGCCTCGACTCGCTCGTCGTCGGCGAGCCGCAGATCCTCGGGCAGGTCAAGGAGGCCTACGAGGTCGCATCGGAGAAACAGGCCACCGGGAGCGCGCTCAACCGCCTGTTCCACGCGGCGTTTGCCGCCGCCAAGCGCGTGCGCAGCGAAACCGGGCTTGCCGAGGGTGCGGTGTCGGTCAGCTACGCGGCGGTGTCGCTCGCGCGGAAGATCTTCGGCCGCTTTGAGGGACTGAACGTGCTGATCCTCGGCGCCGGTGAGATGGCGGAGCTGACGGCCACGCACCTCAACGGGCAGCAGGTGCGGTCGCTCACGGTGGCCAGCCGGACGCTCGCGTCCGCGCAGGCGCTCGCCGCCGGCGTGGGCGGCACCGCGGTGCCCTGGGCGGACATGCCGGCGGCGCTCGCCCAGGCGGACATCGTCGTGACGGCCACGGGGGCGTCCGAGCCCGTGCTGACCGGGGAGCGGATCGCCGCGGTGATGCGGCACCGCCAGCACCGGCCGCTGTTCCTGATCGACATCGCGGTCCCGCGCGACGTCGATGCGTCGGCCGCCAACATCGAGCAGGTCTTTGTCTACAACATCGACGACCTGCAGGCGATCGTGAACGAGAATCTCGCGCGCCGGTCGGCGGAGCTGCAGAAGGCGGAGACGATCATCTCGGAAGAGGTGGAGAAATTCGTCGCGTGGCTGCGCTCGCGAACCGCGGTGCCCACGGTCGTCGCGCTGCGCGAGCGCTTCGAGACCATCCGGCAGGCCGAGTTGAAGCGCCTGGAGCACAAGCTCTCGTCGCTGCCGCCCGACGCGCGGGCGCGCGTCGACGAGATCACGCACCTGATCGTCGAGAAGCTGCTGCTGACGCCCACCGAACAGCTCAAGGCCAGCGACGAGCAGATGGTGCATGCCTACGCCGAGGCCTTGCGGCGGCTGTTCAGCCTCGAAGCGGAAAAAAAGGACTCATGAGCGTTCTCCGGATCGGCACGCGCGGCAGCCAGCTCGCGCTGTGGCAGGCCAATACCGTCAAGGCGCTGCTCGCGCAGCACGGCCAGGAGGCGGAACTGGTCGTCATCAAGACGACCGGCGACCGGCTGTCGGAGCAGAATCTGTCGCAGGCGGGGGGCAAGAACCTGTTCGTCAAGGAGATCGAGGACGCGATGCTGCGCGGCGACGTGGACCTCGCGGTGCACAGCGCGAAGGACATGCCGGCGGAGCTGCCCTCCGGCCTGGCGGTCGGCTCCGTGCTGCCGCGCGAGAACCCGCAGGACGCGCTCGTGCTGCCGCGCAGGCACGCGGCGCACGGACGCCCCTTCGAAGACGCCATCCGGCAGCTCGGTCCCATGGCCACGGTCGGCACGAGCAGCATCCGCCGCGCCGCCCAGCTTCGGGCCGTGGTTCCCGCGGCACGGTTCGAACCGGTGCGCGGAAACGTCGACACGCGCCTGCGCAAGCTCGACGAAGGGCACTATGATGCCCTCGTGCTCGCGGCGGCGGGGCTCCGCCGGCTTGGGCTCGGCGATCGCATCTCGGCGCTGGTGCCCATCGCCGTGTGCATTCCCGCGCCGGGACAGGGAGCCATCGCGATCGAGATCCGCGAAGACGACCTCGCGACGCGGCGTGCCGTGCAGCGGTTGAACGACGAAGACACGGCCACGGCGCTCGAGGCGGAGCGCACGCTCGTCGCGGCGCTCGGCGGCGGCTGCCAGCTGCCGCTCGGCGGCATCGCGCAGATGACCTCCGACGGTCAGCTCGAACTGACGGCGGTGGTCATCTCGCCCGACGCGTCGACGACCTTGCGGCGCAAGGCGACCGGCGAGACCACCGTGCCGTATGCGCTTGGCGGCCGCGTGGCGCGGATGCTCCTCGAGGACGGCGCGGGCGCGATTCTCGAGCGCGAACGGCAGAAACTGAAGGCCCAAGGATGAAGCAGGAACGATGAAAGGCTGTCGCGTCTCCATCGTCGGCGCCGGCCCTGGCGACCCGGGGCTCGTGACATGGCGCGGCATGCGCCGTCTCGCCAGCGCGGACGTCGTGCTGTATGACCACCGCGTGCACGAGCGGCTGCTGCGCCTCGCCCGCGCCGATGCCGAGCGCATCGACGTGGGCCCGGCTGCGCCGCGTGCCATGGAGCAGGACGCGATCTCGATGCTGATCGCGGAAAAGGCCCGCGAGGGCAAGGCGATCGTGCATCTGAAGTGGGGGGACCCGTACTTCTTCGACAGCGCGGGCAAGGAAGCGATGTTCCTGCACGAGCAGGGGATCCCCTTCGAAGTCGTCCCGGGCGTGCCCGCCGGGATCGGCGCGCCGAGTTATGCGGGGGTGCCGGTCACCTATCCTGGCGGCGGCGACCTGCTGACGTTCGTCCGGGGGGGCGAGGGGGAGACGGACGATCTGCCGCAGGTGAATTGGGCGCGGCTCGCCTCGCTCGATGGGACGATCGTCTGCTACGCGGGCGCGCGCCAGCTGCCGGGTGTCATCGGGCAGCTGCTCGCGAACGGCCGCCCGGATACCGACAGCGCCGCGCTGATTTTCAGCGGCACGCTGCCGGACCAGCGCACGATCGAGGGGGCGCTCGGCGAGATCGCCGTCGCCATCACGCACGAGCCCCCGTCGAAGGCGGCGATCCTCGTGGTCGGGCAGGTCGTCGCGTTACGACAGCACCTCCGCTGGTTCGACGAGCGGCCGCTGTTCGGCAAGCGCATCGTGGTGACACGCTCGCGCGAGCAGGCGGCGGACTTCGTGGAAATGCTCGAGGAGCTCGGCGCCGAGCCGATCCAGGCGCCCGCGATCCGGATTGCGCCACCCGAGGACGTGGAGGCGATCGACCGGGCGATCGCGGAGATCGGCTCGTTCGACTGGCTGATCTTCGCGAGTGCGAACGCCGTCGATCATTTCATGCACCGCGTGCTGGAAGGGCCGGGCGACGTCCGCGACCTGAAGGGGGTCCGCATCTGCACCGTGGGGCCGTCGACAGCGGGGCGCCTGGGACGTTTCGGCGTCAAGGTGGATTTGACGCCGCCGGAATTCCGCGCCGAGGCGATCATCGACGCGCTGCGCGAGCACGGCGCGATCGCGGGCAGGCGGTTCCTGCTTCCGCGCGCGGACATCGCCCGCGACGTGCTGGGCGAGGAGCTGCGCAAGGCCGGGGCGGCCGACGTCGTGGAAGTGACCGCCTACCGCACGCTCCAGGACGCGGGCAGCCGCGACGGCGACCCGGATATCTACCGCATGCTGCTCGATCGGAGGATCGACGCGGTGACGTTCACGAGCGCGTCTACGGTCCGGAATTTCGTGAAGATGCTGGGCGAGGAGCCGGCCGCCGATCTTCTGAAGGACACCGTCGTGGCATCGATTGGGCCGGTGACGGCCGAAGCGGCGCAGGTCCTCGGCATCGCGACGACGGTGATGCCGGCGCAGTACACGATTCAGGCGCTGGTGGACGCGCTCGTCGAGCATTTCAGAGGCCAGGGGCCGGAGGCCAGGGGCCAGGGGCGATCATGACGACGAAGACCGCGGCGCAGCTCGAGCTCACCCACCGGATGCGGCGACTGAGGCGGACGCCGATGATGCGCGCGATGGTGCGGGAGACGCGGCTGGCGCCGGAGATGTTCCTGTACCCGCTGTTCGTGCGCGACGGCGAGGGGCTGCGCAAGCCTGTCGGGGCGATGCCCGGCGTCTTCCAGATGTCGGTGGACGAGGTCGTGAGAGAAGCGACGGCCGCCAAGGCCGAGGGGGTCGCGGGCGTGCTGCTCTTCGGGCTCCCCGAGCACAAGGACGATATCGGCTCCGGCGCCTACGATCCGGAAGCGCCGGTCCAGGCCGCCGTGCGCGCACTGAAGCGCGAGGTCACGGACTTCCTGGTCGTCACCGACGTCTGCCTGTGCGAATACACCTCGCACGGCCACTGCGGAATTCTGGTGGAAGACGAGCTGACGCACGAGACGGAGATCGTCAACGACCCGAGCGTCGAGCAGATCGTGAAGGCGGCGGTGTCGCACGCGGCGGCCGGCGCCGACATCGTCGCGCCGTCGGACATGTTCGACGGACGCGTCGGCGCGATCCGGCGGGCGCTCGATTCCCATGGCTTCGAGCAGACCGCCATCATGTCGTACGCGGCCAAGTACGCCTCGGCGTACTACGGGCCGTTCCGTGAGGCGGCGGAGTCCACGCCGGCCTTCGGCGACCGCCGCTCGCACCAGATGGATCCCGCCAATGTCGAGGAGGCGCTGCGCGAGGTGGCGCTCGACATCGAGGAGGGGGCCGACATCGTGATGGTGAAACCGGCGATGACGTACCTCGACGTGATCTGGCGCGTGAAGTCGGAGTTCGGGATGCCCACGGCGGCCTATCACGTGAGCGGCGAGTACTCGATGATCAAGGCGGCCGCCGAGCGCGGCTGGATCGACGAGCCGCGCGCGATGATGGAGGCGCTCACCGCTGTCGCGCGCGCCGGTGCGGACATCATCATCACGTATTACGCCCGCGAGGCCGCGCGGGCGCTGAGGGCTTGACGGCCAACGGCCCGGCGACCGGCGCGCGCGAGCGTCGCGCGCGCCTGCTGGTGCAGGCGGCGCTCGCGGCGATCGTCCTCGCCACTCTCGTCCACACGCGCGCCGACCCCGACCTCTGGGGACACGTCGCCTTCGGCCGCGACATCGTCGCCACGCGGTCCGTTCCATCCGCAGACCCGTACTCCTTCACGAGCGACGTCCGCTGGGTGAACCACGAGTGGCTCGCCGAGGTGGCGATGTTCGGCGCCTGGGCGGCGCTCGGCGGGCCCGGTCTGATTGCGCTGAAGGTCCTCGCGATCGCGCTGGCGCTGGGGCTCGCGCAGATCGCGTTGAGACGGCAGGGCGTGACCTCCCCCGCGCGCGATCTGCTTCTCGCGGTTGCTGCCGTGGCGAGCATCGAGCAGGCCAACGCCGTGCGGCCGCAGATCTTCTCGATCCTGCTCTTTGCCGCGCTGCTCGCCACCATGGTCCGCGTGGAGCGCGGCCGGCTCGCGGCGATCGCGTGGGTGCCGGTCATCCTGCTCGCCTGGGTGAACCTGCACGGGGGCTGGATCGTCGGCGCGGGCACGCTCGCGCTCTGGGCGACGACGCGCCTGCTGCAGGCGCCGGGCAGCCGCGAGGCGCGCGCGGTGTGCGCCGTCTCGGCGGCGAGCGCGGCCGCCACGCTGATCAATCCGTACGGCTGGGACATGTGGGGCTTCCTGCTGACGACGGTCAGGCCGCAGCGCCTCGAGATCTCGGACTGGCAGCCCGTCTACCACATGGGGCCCGGCGTCTACCTCACGTGGGGCGCGCTCGTGGCGATCGCGGCGCTGGCGCTCTGGCGCTCGACGGCGCGACCGCCGCTCGCGCGCGTGCTCGTCGTCATCGCGCTCGCCGCCGGTGCGTTTCACGTGAACCGGCTGCTGATGTTCCTGGCGTTTGCGATCGTCATCCTGCTCGGCCCGCAAGTGCAGCAGGCGCTGGGCCGCCGGAGAAAGGAATCGCGCGGACCGGCGGGCGCGGTCGCGACAGCCGCCGCCGCCGCGACGGCAGTCGTCCTGCTCGCGGGCGCGCTCGGGACAACAGCCGTTTACGGCCGCTGCGTGATCGTCGAGAGCGCGCGGTGGCCGGAGCCCGGGGCAGCCGGCTTCATCGCCGAGCGTGCGCGGACCGGGCGGATGCTGACGTGGTTCGACTGGGGCGAGTACGCGATCTGGCACCTCGCACCCGGCATCAAGGTCTCGATGGATGGACGCCGCGAGACCGTGTATTCCCCGCGCGTCCTGACGGATCACCTGTCGTTCTATTACGACGGGCGGAGCGCGCGCGCGTTTCTCGACGCGCTCCAGGCCGATTACATCTGGCTGCCCGCCTCGCTTCCCGTGGTCTCGCGGCTCGAGACCGGGCGTGAGGTGGAGGTCCTCTGGCGCGGCCCGAAGTCGGTACTCTTTTCAACGCGCCCGATCGGCGCCGGCGCCACACGCCCGGCAACTGCCGAGGACCCGCCGCGGCTCTCGCGGTGTTTCCCGGGCCCTTGAGGGGCTACGTGCACCCAGCACCTCTGATATCGTCTTGTCTATGCCTCGCCGTAAGTACACCAGGTCGTCGAAACTCTTTCACCGCGCCGGCGACGTGCTGGTCGGCGGCGTCAACAGCCCCGTACGTGCGTTCAAGTCGGTCGGCGCGACGCCGTTGTTCATCACCGGCGCGCGCGGCGCCCGGATCACCGATGCCGACGGGAACGATTACATCGATTACGTCATGTCGTGGGGCCCGGCGCTGCTCGGGCATGCGCCGAAAGGGCTGCTGAAGGAGCTGGCGCGCGCCGCGGCGCGGGGCACCAGCTTTGGCGCCCCCACCGAGCTGGAAATCGCGCTCGGGGAGCGCGTGCGCATGCTGGTCCCGTCGGTCGAGAAGGTGCGCTTCGTCAACTCAGGCACCGAGGCGACGATGAGCGCGGTCCGCGTGGCGAGGGCGGCGACGGGGCGCGACAAGATCATCAAGTTCGAGGGGTGCTACCACGGGCACAGCGACGCGTTCCTCGTTGCCGCCGGATCCGGCGCGCTGACGCTCGGCGTGCCCACCAGCCCCGGCGTGGGGCGGGCGGTCGCGGCTGACACGCTGGTCGCGCCGTACAACGATCTGGCCGCGGTGTCGCGCCTCTGTGCCGATCACCACCGGCAGATCGCCGCCCTCATCGTCGAGCCGATCGCCGGCAACATGGGCGTGGTCCCGCCGGCAAAGGGATACCTCGAAGGATTGCGCGCGCTGTGCGACCGCGAAGGGATCGTCCTGATCTTCGACGAGGTCATCTCCGGTTTCCGCGCGTCGATTGGCGGCGCCCAGGCCCTTTACAAGGTCAAGCCGGACCTCACGTGCCTCGGAAAGATCATCGGCGGCGGGCTGCCGGTGGGCGCGTACGGCGGGCGGCGCGACCTGATGGATCTCGTGGCGCCGGTCGGTCCCGTTTACCAGGCAGGCACGCTTTCCGGCAATCCGCTCGCGATGACGGCCGGCCTGTGGACGCTCAACCAGCTGTCGCCGCGCGTGTACCGCATGCTGGCGGCGCTCGGAGAGCGCCTTGCCGCCGGCCTGGCCGGCGCGGCACGTGACGCGGGAATCCCGCTCCAGGTCAACGCCGCCGGCTCCGTCGTCACGCCGTTCTTCACGAGCGAGCCGGTGACCGACTTCCAGTCCGCGCTGAAAGCCGACACGGGGGCGTACGGCGCGTTCTTCCGCGGCATGCTCGCGCGCGGCATCTACCCGCCGCCGTCGCAGTTCGAGGCCTGGTTCATCTCGGCCGCGCACTCCCAGCGCGACATCGATGTGACGATTCGCGCCGCGAGCGAGACGATGCGGGAGATGGAGGCCACGAATTCCTAGCGTAGCTGGAGCGCCGTGTCGAAGCGCAGGCGCAGCACGGTGCCGGGCGGGAGCTTCACGTCCTGCCCTTCGGTCGCCGCGACGACGCCGCCGCCGCCGATGAGGATTCCGGCAAGCGCTCCCTTGACGCCGCCCAGGATCCCGCCGATGATCGCGCCGACGCCCGCCCCGGTGCCGATCTTCGAGGCATCACCCCTCACACCTTCGCCCTCGAAGGGGGCCACCGTCGCTCGAATCGGATAGTTGCGGCCGCGAACGGTGATCTGGTCGAACGCGAGCGTCAAGCTCGCCTTCCGCTCCACGCGGCCGGCTTTCTTCACGTCACTGATTACGCCCCGCACCAGCGAGCCGGCAGGCACCAGCACTTCGCCGCTGTCGCCGCGCAGGTCGACCGCCGTCGTCGCCTCGAACCGCTGCTCTGGCACGGCGGTCTCGGAACTCAGGTTCGACTGCAGCCTCACGTCGAGTTCGGTGCCGACGGGAATCTCGCGCGAGGCCACTCCGCCGCGCGCACTCTGGGTGCCCGAGGTGCTCCTGGTGCCCTGGGTGCTCGGGGTGCCCTGGGTGTTCGGGGTGCCGGTGCCGTACGTGCTGCTCGAGGCGCCACCGAAGCTGCTCTCTTCCCGCGCGCGCGAGGAGAGCTGGTCGATGCGGTCGCGCAGGTCGGCATACTCGCTGCGGCTGACCGAGCCATCCTTGCGCAGTTTCACCTTGAGGTAGATGACCTCCTCACGCAGGTCGTCGAGTTCGGTCTGCAGGCGGGCGGCCAGATCTGCATTGCGCGAGCGGAGGCGCGAAAGCTCGCTGCCCGCATCGTACACGCGATCCTGCAGCCGCTGGATGTCAGACGCGGTGACCATCGCCTGCGCCGACACCGGCGCGAACGATCCGCTGCCGATCGCCAGCGCGAACGCGGCGATCGCCACAATTCCAGCTTTCTTCATCGATGCTCCTTCATGAACGTTAAGACGCGACCGACGCATTGACGGTCGCACGGGATCCGCGTGCAAAAGAACGGCCGGGTCGCCCGGCGGGCGAGCGTTGCCCGCTAACTCGCAGCGCCTGCGCGATTTACCAGTGTCAAGGCTGAGCCGCTGGCGCGTTCGAGTACTGCCCGGATGGTATGATCGGAGGACGTGATTCCTGTCATCACACTGCATCGCACGACCGGCGTGAAGGTCGGCCACGTCCAGGTGGGTGGCGGCGCGCCCATCGCCGTCCAATCGATGACGATGACGGACACGGCCGATGCCGCGGCCACGGCGCAGCAGTGCATCGAGCTGGCCGAGGCCGGTTCGGAGCTCGTACGCGTGACGGTCAACACGCCGGATGCCGCGGCCGCCGTGCCGGAGATCAAGCGGCGCATGCTCGACGCGGGATGCGCGGCGCCGCTCATCGGCGACTTCCATTACAACGGGCACCTCCTGCTGACGCGCTTTCCGGAGTGCGCGTCCGCGCTGGACAAGTACCGCATCAATCCGGGCAACGTGGGCACGGGCAAGCGGCGCGACGAGCAGTTCGCGACCATCTGCAAGGTGGCGCGCGACCGCGGGAAGCCCGTGCGCATTGGCGTGAACGGCGGCTCCCTCGATCAGGATCTCGTCGTCGCGCGCATGCAGGAGAACACCGACCGGGATCTCGGCAAGACCTCCGAGGAGATCATCAACGAGTGCATGGTGATCTCGGCGCTGCAGTCCACGGAGCTGGCGCTCGAAAGCGGGCTCCGCAACGATCAGATCATCATCTCGTGCAAGGTCTCGCGCCCTCCCGATCTGATTGCGGTCTACCGGGCGCTCGCGAAGCAGACGGACCAGCCGCTGCACCTTGGCCTCACCGAAGCGGGAATGGGGATGAAGGGGCTCGTGTGGTCGTCGGCGGCGATCGGCGTGCTGCTGCAGGAGGGCATCGGCGATACGATCCGCATATCGCTCACGCCCCGACCGGGCGGGGACCGCCGCGAGGAGGTCTACGCGGCGTGCGAGCTGCTGCAGGCGCTTGGGCTGCGCTCCTTCGCGCCGAGCGTCACCGCCTGCCCCGGCTGCGGCCGCACGACGAGCAGCACCTTCCAGGAACTCGCCGAGCGCATCCAGGCGTACATCCGGGAGAAGATGCCCGAGTGGAAAGCGAGGCACGAGGGGGTCGAGACGATGACCCTCGCGGTCATGGGCTGCATCGTCAACGGGCCCGGTGAATCGAAGGCCGCCAACATCGGGATCAGCCTGCCGGGCACGGGCGAGTCACCGAACTGCCCGGTCTTCATCGACGGGAAGCACGCGATGACGCTGCGTGGGACGTACGAGGAGCTGTCGCGCGCGTTCCAGAAGCTCGTGGATGATTACGTCGCGACCAAGTACCCCGAGAAAGCCCGCAACGCCTGACTCCTGTGGCCTGACTCCGACTCCTGTGGCGCGAGCCTTCAGGCTCGCGCCGGCGGACCTGAAAGGTCCGCCCCGCGAACGACCACCATAAGCGCAATCAAGATGGGACTGGCCAGCTGCACGCGGGTGATCGCGGCAAGCGGCCCGGTGAGCGCGAGCAGAAACGCCGCGTACATCACCGGCCAGAGCCAGCGCGGCGGAGCGGCGGCCGCGTCAAGATTCTCGCCGGCGATGAGGATGAAGGCCGGCGCCAGCAGCACCAGGTCGTACACGGACACGTGGCCGCCGACGAGGACCGTCGCGATCAGCAGCAGCGCGAACGACCGGTCGAAGCTTCTCTGCCGCATCCCCCGCAGCACCGCGGTCATCACAGCCGCGCCGGCCAGCAACCACCCCGCGTGTGCCCACATCGAAGGCGCTCCCAGGAGCAGGAAGAAACCGCGAAGCGAGACGAGCTGAAAGACCTTCGGCTCGAGCAGCGGCGAGATCTGCGGGAGCGTCGCAAGCATGCGGCCGTACGCGGGGAAGACCTCCGGCCCGAACCACAACCAGCACACCACGACCTGAGCGGCGACCGTGCCGGCGGCGATCGCGAGGACCGCCCACGATCGCCGCACGATCAAAACGATGACGAGGGCAATGCCAAGCTGCGGCTTGTACGCGAGCAAGCCGACCGCGATGCCCGCGGCGAGGGGCCGCCGCTCCCGCAGCGCCAGCCAGATCACGGTGACGCACGCGAGCGCGATCCACGTGGTCTGTCCGTGGATGAACAACTGCCAGAAACCGGGATATGCCGCGGCGAAGAGGAGCAGGTCGCGCGGTGGGCCGAGGGCAGGACAACGCGCCCACGCCGCTCGACAACAGAGCCAGTACGCGAGGCCACCGGAGATCCACCACAGCACCAGGCTGACCCCGTACGGCAGCGCGCCGAACGGCGCGAGGGCCAGGGCGAGCTGCGGCCCGTACACGGGAATGAACGTGGGCGCCTCCACGCCAGGCCCCGCCCGCTCGAACTCGGATCGCAGCCTGTCCGGATCGTAAAGACCGCGCCAGTCCTGCCGCGCGGCCGCGCGCCCGATCGCCCAGAAGTGCGCCCAGTCCTCGCCTTTCACGTGGCCGTTCAGCGTGCGCCATCCCGGCGTGGCGAAATTGACGAGCGTGACGCCCCAGAGCCCGACGACGAGCGCCGCCGCGTGCATGCGGGCGCGCCGATGCGTGAGGAGAGTCATTCGGCGCGCGTCGCTGTTTCGTCAATCACGGGATCAGTATATCACGAATTAGAGAATGAAATGGATCACAGCTTTACGCGAATCG